>NZ_JBHYPE010000007.1:78908-249462 GCF_042746015.1 Streptomyces sp. NPDC058773 | reverse complement strand
GACCTGAGCGCGGCCCTCGACGTCCTGGGCGGCGGACTGGCCGGCTCCACCGTCCTGGCCCGCAAGAAGCACAACTTCACCACCCGCGACTTCACCCCCGGCTTCCGCATCGACCTCCACCACAAGGACATGGGCATCGTCACCGACGCCGCCCGCACCGTCGGCGCCGCCCTCCCCGTCGGCGGCGTCGTCGCCCAACTCGTCGCCGCCCTCCGCGCACAAGGCGACGGACACCTCGACCACTCCGCCCTCCTCCGCGGCGTCGAACGCCTCTCCGGCCACACCACCCAAAGCTGAGCCGGTACCCCCCCGGCACGCGGTCCGGTCCGCGTGCCCATCCAGCTTCCGGGCGGCGGCCACGCCGACACTTGTCCTGTCGCGCCCGGCGCGGCCGCCGCCCGGAACCCTCTCGGACACCCCTCACGTTTGTTTCAACAAACTGTTGACGTTTGGTCGGAGCCCTTCTTACGCTCCGACTGCGGAAGCCAACTTCCGCGCTCTCGTACGGAAGGTCACCATGTCGAAGCCCACGCTGACGTCGCGCTTTCTCACTACGGAGGCTGGCGCCCCCGTCGCCGACAACCAGAACTCCGCCACCGCCGGCGTCGGCGGCCCGATCGTGCTCCAGGACCAGCACCTGCTGGAGAAGCTCGCCCGCTTCAACCGCGAGCGCATCCCGGAGCGGGTCGTGCACGCCCGCGGCTCGGGCGCGTACGGCTACTTCGAGGTGACCGACGACGTCACCGACTTCACCCGCGCCGGCTTCCTCGACACCGTGGGCAAGCGGACCGAGACCTTCATCCGCTTCTCGACCGTCGCCGACAGCCTCGGCGGACCGGACGCGGCGCGCGACCCGCGCGGCTTCGCCCTCAAGTTCTACACCGAGGAGGGAAATTACGACCTCGTCGGCAACAACACCCCGGTGTTCTTCATCAAGGACCCGATCAAGTTCCCGGACTTCATCCACTCGCAGAAGCGCGACCCGTTCACGGGCAAGCAGGAGCCGGACAACGTCTGGGACTTCTGGGCGCACGCCCCCGAGGCCACCCACCAGATCACCTGGCTGATGGGCGACCGCGGCATCCCTGCCTCCTACCGCCACATGAACGGCTACGGCTCGCACACCTACCAGTGGACGAACGCCGAGGGCGAGGCCTTCTTCGTCAAGTACCACTTCAAGACCAACCAGGGCATCCGCTGCCTGGACGCCCAGCAGGGCGCCGAACTGTCCGGCACGGACCCGAACAGCCACCAGACCGATCTGCTGCAGTCCATCGAGCGGGGCGTCTACCCCTCCTGGACGCTGTACGTGCAGATCATGCCGGCGGCCGAGGCGGCCGACTACCGCTTCAACCCGTTCGACCTGACGAAGGTGTGGCCGCACAGCGACCACCCGCTGCAGCGGGTGGGCCGGCTGGTCCTGGACCGCAACCCCGACAACGTCTTCGCCGAGGTCGAGCAGTCCGCCTTCTCCCCGAACAACTTCGTGCCCGGCATCGGCCCGTCCCCGGACAAGATGCTCCAGGGCCGGTTGTTCGCGTACGCCGACGCCCACCGCTACCGCCTGGGCGTCAACCACACCCAGCTGCCGGTGAACGCCCCCAAGGCGACCCAGGCCGACAACTACGGCCGGGACGGCTTCATGGCGACCAACGGCTACGACCGCCACGCCAAGAACTACGAGCCCAACTCCTACGGCGGCCCGGTGCAGACCGGCCGGCCGCTCTCCGCGCCGCTCGCCGTCACCGGCCACGTCGGCACCCACGAGGCCCCCGCGCACACCAAGGACGACGACTTCTTCCAGGCCGGTGAGCTCTACCGGCTGATGTCGGAGGACGAGAAGCAGCGCCTGGTGAACAACATCGCCGGTGGCCTCTCCCAGGTCAGCCGCGACGACGTGATCGAGAAGAACCTCGCCCACTTCCACGCCGCCGACCCCGACTACGGCAAGCGCGTCGAGACCAGGGTCCGCGAACTGCGCGAGGACTGACGGGAGGTCAGTTCCCGCGCGTCCGTACCGGCGGTCCATTGAGGGGTGGCCGGCGGTACGGAGTGGGAGCGCGAGCTCCGCGGCACACGGGGAGCATCCAGTGCGGTGGCAGCGCTCACCCGGCAGGAAGGGTGAGCCGCTCCTCCGCCGCGGAGCCCGCCTCCACCACCCCAGACCCCGTCCGGCGGCGCGATGTCCCGTCGCGCCCGATGGCCCGCGCTGCCGGACGGAATCCACGACAGGGCCCGGCCTCCGTACGCTCACGGGTCGGGCCCCGCGGCCGTACGGCCTGCCACCGGCACGACGCGCCCTTGGCGCGCCACGGTTGCGCTACGCGAGGGGCCTCCACCACGCACCGCCTCCCGCCTTGCGCCGCCGCGCCCTGCGCTCCCGCCGCCCCCCGTGGGCCCCGACGCGTTCCGAAGGTCTTCCAAAAGTCCTCCGAAGTTCTTCGGAAGACCTTCCGAAGGTGTTCCGACGCGTTCTCCCCCGCCCTCGACTCTCCCCCGCAATTCCGCCCCCGGCGCCCGCTTTTGGAGAGACCATGGGGGCAGCAGCAGATCCGACCTGTCTGCCGCCCGACTGCCAGGAGCGACCATGGCCGACAGCGTGCCGGTGCGGTGCCCCACGTGCCGCCGTGAGAACGCCTTCACCCCGCCCACCTTCCCGTGCGCGTGCGGTGCCCCGCTCACCCTGCCCGTGCTGCGCGGCGGGGTGCCCGTCGAGATACTCCACCGCACCTGGCAGGCCTCCTGGGTGGAGGTGCGCTGTGAGGTCTGCGGCCGGCAGGACGAGTGGCCGGCCCCGGAATCCGGCTGCGCCTGCGGCACGGTCGTCCGGGTCCCCGTCGCCCCCGCGCCCCCTCTGCCCCCGCCGAACTTCCCGTCGTCCGGCCCGCCGGCCTCCCATCCCGCGCCGAGGTCCGCGCCGAAATCGGCTCCACCAGCGGCCGCCGACCCCGCACGCGCCGCCCTGCGGCCCGCCTTCCGCCCGGTCACCATCCGCACCGCCCGCGACTGCGTCACCGCCGCCGAGCAGTATCTGAAGTGGCTGGGCTTCGCCGATGTCGCACGCACCCAGGAACGCACCGCCTCCGGCGTGGACCTGCGCGGCACGGGCGTGGTCGCCCAGGTCGACCCGACCACCCGCGCCACCGAACTGCGCGAGATCGAATGCGTCTGGCTCAACGGCCTCAACGACTCCGCCCTCGCGGTCTTCTTCTCCCTCGCCGGCTACGCCCGCGACGCCCGCTCCCGCGCCGACGACCTGCGCCTCCCCCTCTTCGTCATGGACCTCACCGGCACCCCGCAACCGGTCAACGACCCGGCCGACGAACTGATCAAGTACGGCGCGGCGGGGCGGTGACGGGAGCGTCGGCGGCCGTGGTCCGTGCCCGCAGCCGGGCGGCTGACGGCGAGCGGGCACCGGGCCCGCGGGACCGCCGCTCGCCTCCGTCCGTCCGCAATCCCCTCGCCCGCCCCCTCGGAACCCACGACACTGCTCCCATGCTCATCCAGCTCCCCAACCTCGACGAACTGCCCGCGCTGCGCGCCCTTGAGCGTGCGGCCGGCGAGCCCTTCCGCGCCCTCGGCATGGCGTCGGTCGCCGACGACGAGCCGCCGTCGCCGGCACAGTTGACGGAGTACCGGCAGGCGGGGCGGGCCTTGGCCGCGTACGAGGAAGCAGGGCCAGGCGGCGGGCGCCGCCGCCCGGTCGGCTATCTGCTGTGGGCTCCGGTCGACGGCTGCACCCATATCGAGCAGGTATCGGTCCACCCGGACCGCGCCCACCGTGGCATCGGCCGGACCCTCATCGACCGGGCGGAGAGGGACGGCGGCCCGGTCCCGCTGACCCTGACCACCTTCACCGACGTCCCGTGGAACGCGCCGTATTACACCCGGATCGGCTTCCGGACTCTCCCCGAGGCCGAACTCACCCCGGGGCTACGGGCGATCCGTACCCATGAGGCGGCCCTGGGCCTCGACCGCTGGCCCCGGGTCGCGATGCGGCGGGAGCCGCGGTGGGATGGCTGATGCGGCTGGTCCCGGGCGGGCTGCGCGCCAAGGGGCAGCAGGCCGCGTCGGACGCGCGTCAGCGGAGAGCCGAAGTGCGTAGACGCCGCGGTCCGGGGCATCGTTCTCCGGGACATCGCGGACCAGGTCGTCGAGCACCGGTCCGAGATAGTGATGGCCGGTCATATGGCACCAGGCCGGCAGATCGAGTGGAGCCGCCGGATCGGTGGCGATGACATGGACGACCGTGCCCGGCTCGGCCTCGGCGATTGCGGCCCGTAGTCGACCGCCGCGGTGACGCCACCGGCGGCCGCGAGGTGGTTCTCCTTGAGCAGCACCATCGCCGACAGATCGAGCCGGTGACTGCTGCCCCCTCCGGACGTCACGGCGTACTTGTCCGGGGCGCGCAGCCCGGGAGCCGTCTTGCGGGTGTCGAGCACCTTGACGTCCAGGTCGGCGACGAGGTCCGCGTACCGCTTCGTCAGCGTGACGATACCGGACATCCGCTGGAGGAAATTCAGCGCGGTGCGTTCCCCCGTGATCAGACTGCGCGCCGCACCGGTGAGGCGGACCACCGTCCGGCCCGGCGCAACGAGCGTCCCTTCCGCCACCAGCTCGTCCACCGTCACCTCGGGGTCGAGCTGGCCGAACACCTCGGAAACGGTGGCAGTCCGCTGATCACCCCCGGCTGCTTCGCCGTGATCTCGGCCTGCGCACGCAACCCCGCGGGCACGCTCCACCGGGTGGTGACATCGTCGCGGCAGCCGTCCTCCGCCAGCGTGTGCGCGGGCTTCGGCCGCAGCCTGCCACCCGCCCGCGAGAATGGCCGCATGATCGACGCGAATGCCCTGCGGGCCGTCTGCCTGGATTTCAATGGTGCGACCGAGGAGTTCCCCTTCCCCCGGCACCCGGATGTGTCGACCTTCAAGGTCGGCGGGAAGATCTTCGCGCTGTCGACGCTGACGGATGCGCCGCTCAGCGTGAGCCTCAAGTGCGAGCCCGAGCTGGCGGAGCGGCTGCGGGCGGCGCACCCGGAAGTGGTGCCGGGCTATCACCTCAACAAGCGGCACTGGAACACCGTTTCGCTGGCAGGAGACCTTCCCGACCGGCTGGTGCTGGACATGATCGAGGACTCGTACGACCTCGTGGTCGCCTCACTGCCGAAGGCGCAACGGCTGTTGCTGGACTGGCCGGGAGAGCGGCGGGCCTGAACGACCTCAACGGCCTGGACCACCACCGGTCCGGCCCCGCCCCTGTCCACGAGGGGCCCCGTCCACGCGCGGCGCAGGCCGGGCGGCATGCGAACTGCCTGACAGGCGGGCCGAGTTGTCGTACTCGGTCCCGGCGGTGCGCTCTTCCTCTTCCCCGCAGGTGGCGGCGCCCCCGCTGAGTGCCGCGGCGTCCCCGTGCACCCTCACCGCCGCAGCTCCTTCGCCAGCCGCTCGCGCAGTTCGACCTTGCGGACCTTGCCGCTGACCGTCATCGGGAAGGCGTCGAGGATCTCCAGGTGGCGCGGCACCTTGTAGTGGGCGAGACGGGTGCGGCAGTAGTCGGTCAACTCTGCGTGGGTGAGGGGGACTTCGGGGTCGCGGAGGATGACGCAGGCGGCGATCTCCTCGCCGTATTTGTCGTCGGGGACGCCGACGACCTGGACGTCGGCGATCTTGGGGTGGGAGTAGAGGAACTCCTCGATCTCCCGTGGATAGACGTTCTCACCACCCCGGATGATCATGTCCTTGATGCGGCCGACGATCCGGACGTAGCCGTCGTCGTTCATCACCGCGAGATCGCCGGTGTGCATCCAGCGGGCCGGGTCGATGACCTCGGCGGTGCGCTCGGGGTCCGACCAGTAGCCGAGCATCACGCTGTAGCCGCGGGTGCACAGTTCGCCCGGTGTGCCGCGGGGTACGGTCACCCCGCTCGTCGGATCGGCGACCTTCACCTCGATGTGCGGCAGCACCCGGCCGACGGTCGCGGTGCGGTGGACGAGGTCGTCGTCGCGGCGGGTCTGGGTGGAGACCGGTGAGGTCTCGGTCATGCCGTAGCAGATGGAGACCTCGGTCATGTGCATCTCGGCGACCACCCGTTTCATCACCTCCTCGGGGCACGGTGAGCCCGCCATGATGCCGGTGCGGAGCGAGGTGAGGTCGTACGAGGTGAATTCGGGGTGGCCGAGCTCGGCGATGAACATGGTGGGGACGCCGTAGAGGGAGGTGCAGCGCTCGTTCTGTACGGCCTGGAGGGTGGCGGCGGGGTCGAAGGCGGGGGACGGGATGACGATGCAGGCGCCGTGCGAGGTGCTGCCGAGGTTGCCCATGACCATGCCGAAGCAGTGATAGAAGGGCACCGGCAGACACACCCGGTCCTGTTCGGTGTAAGCGAGGGTCTCGCCGACCCAGTAGCCGTTGTTGAGGATGTTGTGGTGGGAGAGTGTGGCGCCCTTGGGGAAGCCGGTGGTGCCCGAGGTGTACTGGATGTTGACCGGGTCATCGGCGGTCAGCTCCGCCTCGCGGGCGGTGAGCCGGTCGGGCGGGACGGTGGCGCCGGCGGCCAGCAGCCCGCTCCAGGTCTCGTCGCCGATGTAGATCACCTCGCGCAGCTCCGGGCACTCGGCCCGGACCTCCTCGGTCATCCCGCGGTAGTCGCTGGTCCGGTGCCGGGTGGCGGAGACCAGGACGGTGATGCCGGCCTGCTGGAGGACGTACGCCAACTCGTGCACCCGGTAGGCGGGATTGACGTTCACGAGGATGGCGCCGATCTTGGCGGTGGCGTACTGGACGAGGACCCATTCGGCGCAGTTGGGTGCCCAGATGCCGACCCGGTCGCCCTTGGCGACGCCCCGGGCGAGCAGTCCGAGCGCCACCTCGTCGACCGCGCGGCCCAGTTCGGTGTAGGTCCAGCGCCGGCCGCTCGCCACCTCGACCAGCGCCTCGCGGTCGCCGAACCGGGCGATGGTGCGGGCCAGATCGGTGCCGATGGTGTGGCCGAGCAGCGGCCGCCCGGCGGTCCCGCAGGCATACGACAACTCCTGGTGCTGCTGGCTCATCGGTGGTTCTCCTCCCGGCACTCCGCACCGCCGTCCCCCTGCGCGGTGCGCTCGCGCAGCTCGATGCGGCGGATCATCATCCGGGGATCGACCCGTCCCCTGACCTCAAGGGGCGGAAGCATCACTCCGCCCTCCGGGGGCGCCTCCCCCGGCACATCCACCAACGCGTTCATCAGCCGCTCCCAGAAGCCCGACGTCAGCCATCGCTGCCCTGCACCCGCAAGATTGCCCGCCGGAGCGGACAAGCCACTCCAAGGACACCCGGTGCGCGTCTTGTACAGCATGGCGTCCAGAGTGCCCCGAGGGTCTCGAAGCCGCCTCCCCTTTCGATCCACGAAGATCGGCGCGGCCTTCGCCCACGCCTCGTCCGTCAACAGAGGAACGCGACGGGCACGCTCCACGTGAGGACAGCTTGCTCGATGGCGGCCTTGGCGTTCCCGCTGTTTGGCGGCCGCAACATCAGCCATCGTCCGCCCGGGTGCGATATCTCTCCCCAGCCGTCGGCCGGTAGGCATCAGCTGCCACAATTGGGGGATGAACGGAGACTTCTTGGCCCGACACCATGACCAGTTGGCTGCGTGGCTGAGGGACGGGAAGGCCGAAAGCCTCAGCGCATTCCTGGGCGCACACCACGAGTCCTTCGTGCTCGTGACGACGGATGGAGCGGTCCTCGACCTTGAGACGCTGCGAGAATCCCTGCGCAGTGCGGGCGGCAGCCGGCCCGGCTTGTCGATCCAGGTCGAGGAAGTCACCAGGATCACCCCCGAGGTATACCGGTTCCTGGAGCGCCACATCGTGGACGGCTCCGTGGTGGGCGTGCGGGTGGTGACTGCCGTAATGGAGGACGGGTTGCTGCTCAGCGTGCAGGAGACCGCCCGTCGGTAGTGGCGCCGGCGGACGTCACCACGACGGCGCGGCGGCCCGTAGGGCCAGGCAACGCCACCGCCGGCACCCGTGGAGGTGGGGCAAGAGATCGCGATCCGCGAGGGCCGCAGTGACCGTCAAGGCGGGCGGCCACGTGGTCCTGCACGGGAGTGAGCGGCTGAGCAGGACCACGCCGTCTGTCATCTGCGTTCCGGGTCAGCGCTTTTCCACCGCTCCGACCTTCACCCACGTGATGGGGTTCCCGGCATAGGCGTACACGCGCAGTGTCTCGCCCGGGTTATAGGCGCCGGTGGCTTGCTTGGCCTGCCGAGTCCCTGTGCACTTCTTCCATCCGGTGTCGAGGATGGTTTTGTTCCTGTCCACGTTCTTGATCGTGATCCGGGCGTACCTGTTCTTCATGCACGTGTACCAGACGCCGTGGTTCTTGACGTTGGTGGTGTAGGGACGTGAGTTCCACTTGCTGTTGTGCTCAGCAAAATACGTCCTGGTGATGCCCGAGGGACCCCAGACATAGCGCCAGCTCGCGCGCTGGAGGTCTGCCTGACCGGCTGCCTGCCCATGCTCAGCAGTTGCCGGGGAGGCGGATTGAGCGGTCACCGAGCCGGCGGACGCCGGCACCACAGCCGGCCCGCCGGTGAGCGCCGCGGTGACAGTACAAATCATCGCCCAACGTCCTGTATTCATGTTTCCCCCTTTGGTTTGATTCCCGTTCTCTGTGTCGGCCACTGACAGTGGTCTCGACTCCTGTCCAACTGATCGTTCTGGCCAGGTCCTCACCGTGTCTGCGCCGACAGCTCATCCGCGTTGGTGAGAACCTGCTGAGGGCTGTTCGGGTGTGCGGCATTCAGGATGCCAAGGGGGACAGCACCTGCCCTTGTCATTCCGCGCAGGGTTGTTGACGATTCGCGCACGCCTTGGGGCTCAGATTTCTGTAGTCCCGCGGAGACATCCCGTAGGTGGCTCGGAACAGGCGGCTGAACCGGGCGGGGTCGGTGAAGGCCCAGCGGGCGGCGATGGCCTGGATCGGGCGGCCGTGCAGGCGGGGGTCGGCCAGGTCGAGGCGGCAGCGTTCCAGACGGCGGTGGCGTATCCAGGCCGCCGGCGAGGTGTCGTCCTCGGCGAGCAGTTGCTGGAGGCGACGCAGGGAGATGTGGTGTGCGTCCGCGATCGTTCGGGGAGTCATGGCCGGGTCGGCGAGGTGCTGTTCGACGAACGCGTTGATCTCAGCCCGCAGGGCGCTCCGGCGGGCTTCGGGGCACAGCGCCTCCTCAGCGGTGAGGCACCGCGCTATTACGGATGCCAGGAGGTCCAGGGTGACCGCGGCGAGGGTGGGGATGTCGGCGGGGGTGAATTCGTCGGCGCGCGTGTTGAGGTCGGACAGCCAGCGGGTGAACACCCCGCCTATCCCGTGGCGCCCGCTGATCGGGACAGCGAGCAGGCGCTGCACCGTCTTCTCCGGCAGCGGCAACAGCCCTCTAGGGAACTGCACGGTCACATGCGACCAACCGCCAGGAACGGTGTGAACATCGCCGCGGAAAGGACGGCTGCTGTCCAGCACCACCATGTCACCGGTACGCAGCGCCGTATCACCCCCGGCCAGGGAGACCACCCCCTGCGCACGGAGGAAGTAGGTGATCAGATAGGCCTCCGGGTCGGACTGCCGTATCAACTTCGCGGTCCGCACGATCTCCAGATGTGGGCAGGTCAGCGCGGACACCTGCACCTCGCCCAATCCGACGCCGCGCAGCTTGGCGCGGAAGTCGTCCTGGTCGTTGCTGCGCAGTCGATTGCGCATGTGCGACCGTGAGGTGGATTCCTCCCACAGGGCGAATCGCTCCGGCGCTTCCACGATGTCCGTGCTGAACTCCGTCACCAGCATTCCCAGCCCCCCGATAGCCGGTTCCCTCGTGGGTTTGAACGTGACACGAGAAGGCGTACCCAGTCCAGCAGCACTTCGGTCACATGTGCCGCCCCGTGCCATCGAGCTTCAGAAGAAGGTTCTCAGGCCCCCGTTGCGGGCGCGGCGGGCGTCGCGTACGGATTCCCCCAGGGCGGCCATCGGGTCCACCGGCGGCTGCGGCTCAACAGGGGGCGCCGCCGTGCGTCTGCGGCGGGGGTGTCGACGAGGAGGTTCAGCGCCTGGGAGGCAGGCTGGACAGCAATCACAGGGTTCATGGGGCGTGCAACCGCTCGACGACGACAGTCGGGCCGCATCTTTCGTCGGCCTCCGCGCCTGCGGCCTTACGGCCGGCCAGTCAGTTGACTCCTCGCTCACTCCCTGACCAGTACGGCTGCCGGAGCTTGAACTTCTGGATTTTTCCCGTGGCCGTCCGCGGAATGCTGTCGCGGAACTCCACGGAAGTCGGGGCCTTGTAGCCGGCCATGTGCTGCTTGCAGTGGGCGATGATGTCGGCCTCCTGTGCCGTCGCACCCTCCGCGAGGACCACGAGGGCCTTGATGGTCTCGCCCCACTTCTCGTGTGGCACGCCGATGACGGCGACCTCGGCGACCGCCGGGTGGCTGAAGATCGTGTCCTCCACCTCGATCGACGACACATTCTCACCGCCGGTGATGATCACGTCCTTCTTCCGGTCCGAGATCGTCAGATGGCCATCGGTGTTGTCGATGGTTCCGCCATCGCCTGTGTGGAACCAGCCGTCCTCAAGAGCCGCCGACGTCTCCTCCGGTTTGTCCCAGTACCCGTCGAGCACCGTATTCGAGCGGGCCAGGACCTCGCCGGAGTCCGAGATCTTCATCTTGACGCCGAGCGCGGGCAGCCCCGCCCGGGACAGCTTGCGCGCCCGCTCCTCCGCGGAAAGCCCTGCGTCGCCGGGCCGGGTCCGGTTGAAGGTCAGCAGTGGCGAGGTCTCGGTGAGGCCGTAGATCTGCATGAATTCCCAGCCCAGTTCCTCCCCCATCCGCTGGATCACCTTGCTTGGAGGCGGGGCCCCAGCGCAGATGACGCGTACGCGGTCGCGGCCCGGGATCTCGCCGTCCCACCTCGCCGCGGCATCCAGCACCATGTTCCACACAGTCGGCGCACCGCACATGAGCGTGACGCCGTGCTCGTCGACGCGTCGCAGGATCTCGGTGCCGTCGACCTTGCGCAGCACCACCTGCTTGACGCCCAGTCCTGCCATCACATACGGCATGCCCCAGCCATTGCAGTGGAACATCGGCAACGTGTGCATATAGACATCGCGTTCCCATGCCCGGGTGTGCAGGCCGAAGGTCAGACCGTTGACCCAGATATTGCGGTGGGTCAGCTGCACGCCCTTGGGCCGGGCGGTGGTACCCGACGTGTAATTGATCGTCGCGGTGGCGTCCTCGTCCGGGTTCGACCACGGACGCGGATCCACGCCGAACCGCATCAGCTCGGTCTCGGTCTGCTCGCCGAGAACGAACCGGTGACGCACCTTGACGCCGGACAGTGCGGCATCCAGCTCCGGGTCGACGACCAGGACCGAGGATCCGCTCTGCTGGACCACGTATGCGACCTCTTCCGGCTTGAGGCGGAAGTTCACCGGCACGCAGATCCGGCCGCTCATCGGCACCGCGAACAGCAGCTCCAGCATCCGCGCGGAGTTGTGGCCGGCCACCGCCACCCGCTCCCCCTCGCCGACCCCGAGCGCATCCAGCCCCGCCTGCCACGCACGGACTCGTTCGCCGAACCGCCCATACGTCGACACGGGCACCGGCGGGGCGGGCTGATGCGGCTCGTCGACCACCCCCGGGCTGTCGTGGAAGCCCAGCTCGGCCCGGTCGAGGAAATCCGCGATCGTCATCGGTGTCCGCATGCTCTCTCCTGTGCTCGGATTTACGGGGAACTCACGTGTCTGAAGTGGAGTGTGGCGGCTGCCGGAGGCGCCTGGGGCGGAGCGGCGGATTCCGCAACGGCAACGTCAGGCAGCCAGCGGCAATGGGAAAGGAATGCCCCCTGGTCCGGACGCCTCGAAGACATCGTCGGCGCGTCCGACGTAGGTGATCCAGCCGTCGCGGTCGCGGATGCCGATGTCGCCGGTGCGGTCGTAGCCCTCGGACATCGCCTCTTCGGTGCGTGCCGGGTCCCCGTGGTGGCCGGTCTGGGCGGACAGCCAGTTGGCGGCCTGGGCGGAGCGGCGGCGCATCGCGTCGAAGCTCAGCTTGGTCTCGGTGCCGTCCTCCTCGACGAGGTGCAGCGCGGTGCGGTCGTTGCCGTGGGCGAGGGGGTCGAACCAGTCCAGGGCCCGGTTGAAGTGCTCCGGACGGGGCCGGCGGAGCGCCTCGCGGCCCGCGTCGTCGTCCTCCCCGTGCCGCAACAGGAGATCGCGCGCCGCCCGGAACTCCTCGGTGGCGGCCGGTGTGCGACCCGCCGCCCGGTCTTCGGTGTCCGTCATGTGTCCTCCTCATCGCCGCACCGCTCCCTGCCATCGTGTAATCAGGGGCGCAGTTCTCACCACCCCCGAATGGGGGGGAAGCGGAGGATTCGGCGTACGGCTCGCCCCGGGTGCGAACGAGACGGCGGACGTACGGGCGGCGCTGTCTCGGCTGCGGCGGACCACCGGACTGCCGGTGGCATTCGGCGGCCTGCTGTCCGGCGGGAGGCGCACGGTGAGCTGCGCGGGCCGGTACGGAGACCGCGGTGCTGCGCGGCCGTAAGGGCCCGCGGGCGGGCCGGCCCTCCCCCGTGAAGGCCGGTCCGCCCGTCGGCGGGCCACTTGCCGGCGGTCAGGGTGCCCGCCGCGCCCCAGCTGTCGGTGGGCACCTCCTGGATCCAGACCGTGACGGTCTCGGCCGGGGACCCGGTAGGCGTCCACGAACGCATCGGTGATCTGCTTGACCAGCTGCCGCTTCCGCTCGACGGTGCGCCTTGCCGGCCGGTCAATCCCGTTGCCGCGAGGGCGCCGCCCGGACAACATCCCCCCATGATCGATGCCACCGCACTCGCCGAGAAGCCGGTGCTCACCGGCGCCCGGGTCCGTCTCGTGACGCTGTCGGCCCGGCATGCGGCCGCCTTTCACGCCGCCTGCCAGGACCCGGAGACGCGCCGGCTGACCGGCACCCACCACGACTTCACGCGCGCGGAGCTGGGGACCTGGTGCGCGGGCAGCGCCGACCGCCCGGACCGTCTCGACCTCGCCATCGAGGACCGGGCGACCGGTGACTTCCTGGGTGAACTCGCCCTGAGCCGGATCGATCCGCCCAACGCCCACGGGGTCTTCCGGATCGCCCTCGTTCCGGAGGCCACCGACCGCGGTATCGGCAGCGAGGCGACCCGTCTGCTGCTCGACTACGCCTTCGACCGGGTGGGCCTGCACCGGGTGCAGCTGGAGGTCTACGACTTCAACCCGCGGGCCCGGCGGGCATACGAGAAGTGCGGCTTCGAGGTGGAGGGCCGGATGCGGGAGGCGCTCCACTGGGACGGTGCGTGGTATGACGTGCTGGTGATGGCGGCGCTGCGGCGGGGGCGGGCCGGGGGCGAGGGCTGACGGCCGGGAGGAGCCGGGCAGGCACGGGCCGAGGGCCGGGACGGGGCACGGGCCGAGGGCCGGCACGACGGACGCCCCGGCCCTCAGCCCACATCCGCGCCCACGCCAGCGCCCATGCCCACACCCGCACCCGCACCCGCACCCGCACCCGCACCAGCGCTCACGCCCGGGCCGCCGCTCAGTCATTCCCCCCGGTGAACGGCAGCCACTCCGTCTCCAGCGCGGCGTCCAGGCGGCGGACCGCGTCCGGGGTGTGCTCGGTGAGCAGTCCGGCGTGGGCGAAGCGCCGCAGCGGAGTGCCGCCGAGGTAGCGGGACGCCAACTCCCGTACGTCCAGGGAGAGATCGGGCGTCTCGTCGGTGGGCCGCCAGGTGGCGCCGTCCGGGCCCGCGGTCAGCCGGAAGCGGCCCGCGTTGGCCGGCAGGGCGGTGTCGCGCAGATCGAGGACGAGGTCGACGGGGGCCGCCCAGGAACGGGCGGTCAGCGCGGCGCCGACGTCCACCAGCCGCAGCCACATGGCGGGTTCCTGGCGGGTGACGCGCACCTGGTCGCGGTCGGCGGCGAGGTGCAGGAGCGGTTCGTCGGCGGGGCAGTCCTGCATGCGGACCGTCGAGGTGAGGTCGATCGAGGCGAGGTAGGACCACAGGGCGGCGGCGGCCGGTGCGGTGTCCGCCGCCAACTCCTCGGCGAGGACCGCTCCGGGGCGGTTCTCGCCGGGGCCGCGGGTGCGGTAGACGGCATAGCCGGCGGGCACCTCGCCGGACGCGCCCAGCACCACCACCCGCGCCGCGCCGAAACCGTCCCGGTCGTCGCCGCCGCGCGCCCCGTCGAGGTCCAGCACCTGGGTGCGCCACCACGCCGCGTCGCGGGTGAAGCGGCCGGCCCGCCGCGGCAGGGTCGCGTCATAGCGCGGTGCGAGCACGGCGGGTGCCTCGGCCGGGTCGATCAGGCGCAGCGGGCGGCGGTCGGGGGCGATGCGCAGCGCGAGCGGGCGCGAGGAGTCGATCTCGATGCGGTGCGACTCGGTGGCGGCCCCGAAGCCGAAGCGGCCGTAGATGGCGCTCTCGGACGCCCAGAGGCAGGCCCGTCACTGGTCACCCAGGGAAGCTAACCCGGAGGCCGGGGAGCTTCACCCGGTTTTCGCGGCGGGGGCGGGGTGTTGCGGGTTCCCGTTGCCGGGGCGGACCCGCGAGCCCGTACGGGAGCGGACCCGTGAGCCCGTACGGGAGCGGACCCGCTGCGGCTCCGCCGCCCCCTGGGCCTCCCTCGCGCCGACCGGGCCCCGCCCCTCCCCGCCGGCACCGCGCCTCAGGCCACCGACCCGATCCGCCCCAGCGACCGGCCCGTGTCATGGTGGATGGGCGTGTGCGCGCCGGTCAGCGGGACGCCGGTGCCGCCGCGGCGGTTGGCGACGATCTCGGCGGCGATGGACAGCGCGGTCTCCTCCGGGGTGCGGGCGCCGAGGTCGAGGCCGATGGGCGAGCGCAGCCGGTTCAGTTCGAGCTCGGTCAGTCCGACGTCCCGCAGCCGCTTCAGGCGGTCCAGGTGGGTGCGGCGCGAGCCCATCGCGCCGACGTAGGCGACCGGGAGCTTGAGCGCCCGCGCCAGCAGCGGTACGTCGAACTTGGCGTCATGGGTCAGCACACACAGCACCGTGCGGGAGTCCAGCTGCTGGGAGTCGAGATAGCGGTGCGGCCAGTCGACGACGATCTCGTCGGCGTCCGGGAAGCGGGCCCGGGTGGCGAAGACCGGGCGGGCGTCGCAGACGGTGACGTGGTAGTTGAGGAACCTGCCGACCCTGACCAGCGCGGCGGCGAAGTCGATGGCCCCGAAGACGATCATGCGGGGCGGGGGGACGGCGGACTCGACGAGCAGGACGACGGGCTGGCCGCAGCGCGATCCGCTGCGCCGCGCGCCGTCGTCGCCTTCCGCTTCCTCGCCGGGCGCGAGGCCCGTGCCGATCTCCAGGCCGGTGGTGCGCCCGGCGTCCAGCAGGGCGCGGGTCTCCTCGATCGCGGTGCGGTCGAGGGCGGGGTGGCCGCCGAGAGTGCCGGTGTGGCTGCCGTCGGGGCGCACCAGCAGGGCGCGGCCGAGGAGTCCGGCGGGGCCCTGGACGACCCGGGTGACCGCCACCGCCTCGCCCGACGCGGCGGCGGCCAGGCCGGCGGCGAGCGTGGCGGCAGTGGTCTCCAGGCGTGCCGCGCTCTCCGCCCGCTCCCCCGCGCCACCGCTGTCGGCGGCGGTCGCGGGGGCGCTCGTCCGGACCGGCTGGACGAGGATGTCGATGATGCCGCCGCAGGTCAGACCCACGGCGAAGGCGTCCTCGTCGCTGTAGCCGAAGCGCTCCAGGACCGGTTCGCCGGTCTGCAGCGCCTGCTGGCACAGTTCGTACACCGCCCCCTCCACGCAGCCGCCGGAGACCGACCCGATCGCGGTGCCGTCACTGTCGACGGCCAGCGCGGCCCCGGGCTGGCGGGGCGCGCTGCCGTTGGTGGCCACCACGGTGGCCACCGCGAACTCGCGGCCCTGCTCGACCCACCGGTGCAGCTCTTCGGCGATGTCCAGCATGTCGGTCTCCTCACGGACGGGGGGAGCAGGCGGGGCGGTTACTTGACGCCCAGCCACTGCTCGATCGGATGGAGCGAGAAATAGACGGTGAAGACGGCGGTCAGCACCCACATGAAGCCGCCGACCTCGCGCCACTTGCCCTGTGCCGCCTTGATGGCGGTGTAGGCGATGACACCGGCGCCGACGCCCGCGGTGATGCTGTAGGTGAACGGCATCAGGGCCACGGTAAGGAAGACCGGGATCGACACCGAACGGTCCCGCCAGTCCACATGGCCCGCGGCACTCATCATCATCGAGCCGATGACGACGAGGGCGGCCGAGGCCACCTGCGCCGGGACCAGTTGGGTGAGCGGGGTGAAGAACAGGCAGGCTGCGAAGAACAGCCCGGTGACGACGGACGACAGGCCGGTACGCGCCCCCTCGCCGACACCGCTGGCCGACTCGATGAACACGGTCTGGCCGGACGCGCCGGTGAGGCCGCCGATGGCCCCGCCCGCGCCGTCCACGAACAGCGCCTTGGACAGGCCCGGCATCCGGCCCTTGTCGTCGGCCAGTTTGGCCTCGGTGCCGACGCCGATGATGGTGGCCATGGCGTCGAAGAAACCGGCCAGCACCAGGGTGAAGACGATCATGCCGACGCTGAGCGCGCCGATGGAGCCCCAGCCGCCGAACTCCACCTGGCCGAAGAGCCCGAAGTCGGGCATCGCGACGGCGCTGCCGGACAGCTCCGGAGGCGTACCGCCCCAGTCCTTGGCCGTCAGCCCGCCGAGCCGGGTCGCCCCGATGGCCAGGACGCTGCCGACGACGATGCCGATGAGGATGGCGCCGGGTATTTTGCGGGCCTGCAGCATGAAGATCAGCAGCAGGGTGACGCAGAAGAACAGGACCGGCCAGCCGGACAGCTGGCCGTTCAGGCCGAGGGTGACCGGGCCGCCTTCCCCCTTGCCCACGAAACCGGCCTTCACCAGACCCAGCAGGGCCACGAACATCCCGATGCCCATGGTGATCGCGTGCTTGAGCGCGAGCGGGATGGCGTTCATGATCATCTCGCGCAGGCCGGTGACCACCAGCAGACAGATGATGACGCCGTACACCACGCACATCCCCATGGCCTGCGGCCAGGTCATGTTCGGGACGACCTGGGCGGTCAGCGCGGCGGAGACGTTCAGACCGGCGGCCAGCGCCAGCGGCACCTTGCCGATGAAGCCCATCAGCAGTGTGGAGACCGCCGCGGCCAGCGCGGTCGCGGTGACCACGCCCGCGTGCGCGAGGGTGTGGTGCGCCACGTCCTCCGTCGAGAGGATCAGCGGGTTGAGCAGCAGGATGTAGCACATCGCCATGAAGGTGGTGATGCCGCCGCGCACCTCTTGCGCGAGCGTCGATCCTCTGTCGGATATGTGGAAGTACCGGTCGAGCCAGGAGCGGCCGGCGGGCTGGCGCGAGCCGGCGCCCGCGTCTTCCGCCGTCGTCCTCGGCTCGGTGGACTGCTGGGTCATGGTGCCTTACTCCCAAGGTTCAAAGGGGCACTCGCATCGCGAGATTTGGGATGGAACTTCGGCTGCACGACCCGGGGGACGGCCCGAGACGAACGTGAGGGGGACTGGCTCCGGCGGACCGGAGCAGCGACTGCGTACTGCGGGGGCCGCGGTCTCCGGACGGTGCGCGGAGGAGGACGGACAGGGACACCCCTGACACGCACCGCCCGGAGACCGTTGTCCGGGGTCGCCCCCGGACGGCTCTCTATGTGCCGGTGAGGTGCTCGGGGCGCACCGGCGTCTTGTTGAGCTCCAGCCCGGTCGCGTTCCGGATCGCCGCGAGGACGGCCGGGGTGGACGACAGGGTGGGGGCCTCGCCGATGCCGCGCAGCCCGTACGGGGCGTGCTCGTCGGCGAGTTCGAGCACATCGACCGGGATGGTCGGTGTGTCGAGAATCGTGGGGATGAGGTAGTCCGTGAAGGAGGGGTTGCGCACCTTCGCGGTCTTGGGGTCGACGAGGATCTCCTCCATGACGGCCACGCCCAGGCCCTGGGTGGTGCCGCCCTGGATCTGGCCGACGACGGACAGCGGGTTGAGCGCCTTGCCGACGTCCTGGGCGCAGGCCAGCTCGACGACCTTGACCAGGCCCAGTTCGGTGTCCACCTCGACGACCGCGCGGTGGGCGGCGAAGGAGTACTGGACATGGCCGTTGCCCTGGCCGGTCCGCAGGTCGAACGGCTCGGTCGGGCGGTGCCGCCACTCCAGCTCCAGGTCGACCGCCTCGCCCTCCAGGACGTCCGTCAGATGCGCCAGCACCTCGCCGCCGTCGGTGACGACCTTGCCGCCCTCCAGCAGGAGTTCGGCGGTGGCCCACGCCGGGTGGTAGGTCCCGAACTTGCGCCGGCCGATGTCGAGGACCTGCTCCCGGACGTGCTCACAGGTGTTCTTGACCGCGCCGCCGGTGACGTAGGTCTGCCGGGAGGCGGAGGTCGAACCCGCCGAGCCGACCTGGGTGTCGGCCGGCTGGATGGTGACCTGCTGGACCCCCAGCTCCGTACGGGCGATCTGGGCGTGGACGGTGACGCCGCCCTGGCCGACCTCCGCCATCGCGGTGTGGACCGTGGCGACCGGCTCGCCGCCGACGACCTCCATCCGCACCCGGGCGGTGGAGTAGTCGTCGAAGCCCTCGGAGAAGCCGACGTTCTTGATGCCGACGGCGTAGCCGATACCGCGGACCACGCCCTCGCCGTGGGTGGTGTTGGACAGCCCGCCGGGCAGCGCGCGGACATCGGCGCCCGCACCGGCCGTCACCCACTGCTGCTCCGGGGGGAGCGGCATCGCCTTGACACGGCGGAGGAGTTCGGCGACCGGGGCCGGGGAGTCGACCGGCTGGCCGGTGGGCATCAGGGTGCCCTGTTCCATCGCGTTGAGCTGCCGGAACTCGACCGGGTCCATGCCCAGCTTCTGGGCGACCTTGTCCATCTGCGCTTCGTAGGCGAAGCACGCCTGGACCGCGCCGAAGCCGCGCATCGCGCCGCAGGGCGGGTTGTTGGAGTAGAGCGCGATGGCCTCGATGTCGACGTCGTCGACGGCATAGGGGCCGACGGCGAGCGAGGAGGCGTTGCCGACCACGGCCGGGGAGGCGGACGCATAGGCGCCGCCGTCCAGCACGATCCGGCACTTGAGGTGGGTGAGCTTGCCGTCCTTGGTGGCGCCGTGCTCGTACCAGAGCTTCGCCGGGTGCCGGTGGACGTGGCCGAAGAAGGACTCGAACCGGTTGTAGACGATCTTGACGGGCTTGCCGGTGCGCAGCGCCAGGAGGCAGGCGTGGATCTGCATCGACAGGTCCTCGCGGCCGCCGAACGCGCCGCCGACCCCGGACAGCGTCATCCGCACCTTGTCCTCGGGCAGGCCGAGGACGGGCGCGATCTGGCGCAGGTCGGAGTGCAGCCACTGGGTGGCGACATAGAGGTCGACGCCGCCGTCCTCACCGGGCACCGCGAGCCCGGACTCCGGGCCCAGGAAGGCCTGGTCCTGCATGCCGAAGACATACTCGCCCGAGACGATGACATCGGCCTTCTTGGCGGCCTCGCCGGCGTTGCCGCGGATGATCGGCTGGCGGTGGACGATGTTCGGGTGCGGTACGTGACCGATGTGGTGGTCGGTGCGGTTCTCGTGGACGAGCGGGGCGCCCTCGGCGGTGGCGGAGGCCTCGTCGGTGACGACCGGCAGCTCGGCGTACTCGATCCGGATCTTGGCGGCGGCGCGGCGGGCGGTCTCCGGGTGGTCGGCGGCGACCAGCGCCACCGGCTCGCCGTGGTGGCGCACCTTGCCGTGCGCGAGAACCGGGGTGTCCTGGATCTCCAGGCCGTAGTTCTTCACGTCGGTGGGCAGGTCGTCGTAGGTCAGCACCGCGTAGACGCCCGGGGTGGCCAGGGCCTCGGCGGTGTCGATGGAGACGATCTCGGCGTGCGCGACGGTGGAGCGCAGGGTGAAGCCCCACAGCATGTCCTCGTGCCACATGTCCGAGGAGTAGGCGAACTCGCCGGTCACCTTGAGGGTGCCGTCGGGCCGCAGCGTGGACTCGCCGATACCGGCCTTGGTCCGGCCGCCCTGGGTGAGGTTGGTGGGCGTGCGGCCCGGGGCGGTGGCGAGTCGTGGTGGCGTACCGGCCATGATGCTCAGGCCCCCTGTCCGGCGGTCGGCTGCGCGCCGCGGGCGGCCGCCAGCCGGACCGCGTCGAGGATCTTCTCGTAGCCCGTGCAGCGGCACAGGTTGCCCGACAGCGCCTCACGGATGTCGGCGTCCGACGGGGAGTCGTTGCGCTCCAGCAGCTCGTCCGCGGCGACCAGCAGTCCCGGGGTGCAGAAGCCGCACTGGACCGCGCCGGCGTCGATGAACGCCTGCTGGATCGGCGAGAGCGCCTCGTGCTCACCGGTCGAGGAGTCCGCGGGCCGGGCCTGCCACTGCCGGGCCTCGTCGAGGCCGGTGCCGCAGGTGCCGTTGGCGCAGCCGCCCTCGGCGCGCTGCCTGGCGAAGTCCGCCAGTCCCTCGACGGTCACCACGTCGCGGCCCTCGACCTGGCCGGCGGCGACCAGACAGGAGCACACCGGCACGCCGTCCAGACGGACCGTGCAGGAGCCGCACTCGCCCTGCTCACAGGCGTTCTTGGAACCCGGCAGGCCCATCCGCTCGCGGAGGACGTACAGCAGGCTCTCGCCTTCCCAGACGTCGTCGGCCTCCTGGCGGCGGCCGTTGACGGTGAATGTCACGCGCACTGGGCGCTCCTCTCGTTGCCCCGGTAGGACTCCCAGGTCCAGCCGAGGGTGCGGCGCGCCATGATGCCGACCGCGTGCCGGCGGTAGGCGGCGCTGCCGCGCACATCGTCGATCGGGTTGCAGGCGCCGGCGGCGAGCTGCGCGAACTGCTTGGCGACGGACGGCGGAACGGGCTTGCCGGACTCCCAGAAGCCGCCCTCCTCCAGCGCCGCGGTGAGGAAGTCCTCGGCCTCGCGGGCCCGTACGGGGGTGGGCGCGGCGGAGCCGATGCCGGTGCGCACCGTACGGCTCCCGGGGTGCAGCGCGATGCCGAAGGCGCAGACCGCGATCACCATGGCGTTGCGGGTGCCGACCTTGGAGAACTGCTGCGGACCGTCGGCCTTCGGCAGATGCACCGACCGGATCAGTTCGTCGGGCTCCAGGGCGTTGCGCTTGACGCCCACGTAGAAGTCGTCGACCGGGATCATCCGGCGGCCGCGTACGGACTCGGCCTCGACCTCGCCGCCCGAGGCGAGCAGCGCGGGGTGTGCGTCCCCGGCCGGGGACGCGGTGCCGAGGTTGCCGCCGACGCCGCCGCGGTTGCGGATCTGCGGGGAGGCGACCGTGTGCGACGCCAGGGCCAGGCCCGGGAGTTCGGCCCGCAGGTTCTCCATGATCTGGGTGTAGGAAACGGAGGCGCCCAGGCGTACGGTCTTCTCGCCCACCTCCCACTCGCTCAGGTCACCGATGCGGTTCAGGTCGAGCAGGTACGCGGGGCGGCGGTGATCGAAATTGATCTCGACCATCACGTCCGTGCCGCCCGCGATGGGCACAGCGGTAGGGTGCTCGGCCTTGGCGGCGAGCGCCTCCTCCCAGCTGGCGGGGCGAAGGAAGTCCATCGTTGGCCTCTTCTGCGAATCGGTCTTCGTTACTCATGGTGAGCACGCCGGGCTCACATCGCCATGGAGCCGTTCATGTCTCGTTAACGGTTGAGCCTTAGTGAACGCGCCCCGGACCGGCCCGGTGCAGTCACCGAAACCATGAAGCGGTTGGCTGGCCAAGGGGCCCGTCTTGTAGATTCGAACGAAAGACGAGGATCTGAAACCTCGCGGCATTCCACCGGCAACACCACACAGCACAGAACGGCGGGCGAGGTCATGCGGCTCCGCGCACTCCTGGACACCCCAACCCTCGGCCTCCGGCTGCTCGGGGGCGAGGACGAGCTGGACCGCACGGTACGCGGCGTGATGACCACCGACCTGCGCGACCCCAGCCGCTACCTCTCCGGCGGCGAACTGGTGCTGACGGGGCTGGCCTGGCGCCGCGCGCCCGAGGACTCCGAGCGGTTCGTCCGCATCCTGGCCGCCGCCGGGGTCGCCGGACTCGCCGCGGGCGAGGCGGAACTGGGCCAGGTCCCGGACGACCTGGTGACGGCCTGCGCCCGGCACCGCCTGCCGCTGTTCTCGGTCGTCGAGGACGTCTCGTTCGCCTCCATCACCGAGCACGTGGTCCGCCAGGTCTCCGGCGAACGGGCCGGTGACCTCGCGGCCGTGGTGGACCGTCACCGGCGGCTGATGACGTCGGGCCCCACCGGCGGCGGTCCGGAGGTGGTCCTGGACCTGCTCGGCTCCGACCTGGATCTGCGGGCCTGGGTGCTCTCCCCCACCGGCCGGCAGATCGCCGGCTCGACGCTGGCCGGCGCCGGGCCCGAGCTGTCCGCCGAACTGGCCGCCCGGCTCGCGGGCGAGCATCTGGCCGCCGCCCGCAGCGGCCGCCGCGGCCCGCAGCGCGTCACGCCGGAAGGGGGCGCAACCTTCTCGCTGTTCCCGATCCGCCACGAGGGCCGTGACCTGCGGCAGACGCTGCTCAGTGACTGGCTGCTGGCCGTCGAGGCGGACGCCGGCGACTGGCCCGCGGAGCGCCTCGACCTGCTGCACGGTGTCACCCAGCTGATCGCCGTGGAACGCGACCGGCGCGACGCCGCCCGTACGGTCCGCCGACGGCTCGCCCAGGAAGTCCTGGAGCTCGTCCAGACCGGTGCGCCGCCCGCCGAGATCGCGGCCCGGCTGCGGGTGGCGGCCCCGGTGCTGCTGCCCGGACTGGGCACCGCGCCGCAGTGGCAGATCGTGGTGGCCCGGGTCGAGTGGGAGGACGGTGACGTCCCCGGCGGCCCGGTGGCACAGAGCCTCCTGGAGGAGGTCCTGGTCGACCCGGGCACCTTCGGTCCGGAGCCCTCCGACCGGATCGCGGTGGCGCACACCGGCGACGAGGCGGTGGCGCTGGTGCCGCTGCCCGTCCCGGACGAGCCCGGGGACTCCTCGACGGCCGGTCTGCACGCCGACCAGCTGCTGGCCGTCGTCCGGGAGCCGCTGGGCCGCGGTCTGGCGGACGACGGGCGGCTGACGGTCGGGGTGAGCGCCTCGGTGCACTCCGCGGAGGGGCTGCGCGGCGCGCTGGAGGAGGCCCGGCACGCCCGCCGGGTCGCCGCCGCCCGTCCGGGCCGGGTCTGCGCCGCCGGGCACGAGGAGCTGGCCTCGCATGTGCTGCTGCTGCCGTTCGTGCCGGACGACGTCCGCCGGGCCTTCACCGCCCGCCTCCTGGACCCGCTGCGCGACTACGACCGCCGGCACCGCGCCGAGCTGATCCCCACGCTGGAGGCGTTCCTCGACTGCGACGGCTCCTGGACCCGCTGCGCCGGCCGCCTCCACCTGCACGTCAACACGCTCCGCTACCGGGTGGGCCGGATCGAGCAGCTCACCGGCCGCGACCTGTCCCGCCTGGAGGACAAGCTCGACTTCTTCCTCGCCCTGCGGATGAGCTGACGGCAACGGCCCCGGCCGGGACGCCGGGACTGCGCCGTCCGGGGTCATCCGATCGGGCGGCACCCGTTCCCGGCCGCCGGCCGCGGGCCGGGCGCAACGCGCCACGGCGCACCTGATCATCACTGCGCCCCCTGTCGAAACCGTGCACCGAGTGATTGTGAAAACATTCACTCGCCCCCTTGGCCCCGCCACGGATTCCGTGCTGAGATTCGCCCACGGTCTCCAACTTCCGGCTCAATGGCGCGCTAGGGGAGGGCAATGTGGCGGATACCGCCATGTCAGGATCCGATCCGGTCCGTTCTGCGGATCCGGTATCGATCGCGGTACCGGGACCCGCATCCGCACCGGAGGCACCCGCGGACGGCACGGTCGAGGGGGACGATCCCCTGGACCGTGCCGTCTGGCGTTTGCGCTCCCGCGGCTGCTGGAGCGACGCGGCCGCGCTGCTGGAACGGCACGCCGTCCGGCACGCCCCGTCCGCACTGCGTCGCGCCGCGCTCCTGGTGGAGCGCTGCATGTTCACCGCCACCGGCTGGGCGGAGGCGGAGGACGCGCTGCGCACCGCCGAGGCCCTCGCGAGCGACGACGACGAGCGGGGCGGCGCCGCCTGCGAGCGCGGCCATCTCGCCTACGCCGCCACGGTCCTGCACTTCCGCGACCGGGCCGACGAGGCGCGTTCGGCGCTCGGCCGGGCCGCCGCGCTGCTGGCGCCCGCCGCGCCCGGCCGCCCGCTGCTGGACTTCCGCCGCGGGCTGATGGCCGAGCATGTCGCCGACAGCCCGGACGCGGCGCGCGCCGCCTACCGCCGTGCGCACGCCGGCGCCACCGCACACGGCGACACCCTGTTGCTGTCCTTCACCTGGCGTCACCTGGCCGGGCTGGCGCTGCGCGACGGCGAGGTGGCGGAGGCCCGGCACGGTTTCGCGGAGTCGCTGCGCATCCGCGAGGAGCTGGGCTTCCTCATCGGCACGGCACCGGCCCTGGCGGCGCTGGCGGACGCCGCCCCGGACACCGACGCACCCCGGCTGCGCGCCGAGGCGGCCCGGCTGTTCCGACTCATGGGCGGCGTACCGACCTGGCTCGCCGACCACCTGTCCGCCGCCGTCCCGGCAACGTAAGGGGACACCCTGGGACCCCTCGCCCACCACGGCCAACCACGCGCCGCCCGCGCGTGGTTGGCCGCCGCCCGTCCCTCACCGTCCACGCCGCCGCACCCGCCACCCTTGCCGCTGCACCCGCCGCCGCTCCCCCATGCCCGCTTCTGCCGCTCGCCGTCAACCCCCCGTCGTCGGCCATGCCGGCTCGCGCCGCGATTGGCCGGATCTGAACGGTCCCCGCGGCGGATCGGCCGGGGCGTGATGGTTGCCGGCCACGCGTTCGGTCGACGAGCCGGGGGAACCATGAGGTGGGACCATGGGCCGAAGGCCTGGGGCCGCGGTGTTCCATCCCGCCCCACTGGCCCCGAGAATGGCCGCAAGTCGCACTGTGAGGCGGCGACGGGGACTTGGATGCTGGTCCGGGACCGGCTGGGCCCCCACCCACTGGCACAGCCTTGACAGGAGGCCATAGATGACAGCAGGAGTGACGAATACGACCACTGGCACCGACTGGGGCAAGGCGGATTTCGAGGCGATTTACAACTGCCCGGATCCCCGTCGGTACTTCACCACACTGAACCCCCTGGACTACCAGATTCCGCACCACGGCCAAGCGGTCTTCCGTGCCGTGGCCGAGACCCTCCAGCGGCACCGCAGCGACCGCCCCCCACTGAACGTGGTCGACCTCTGCTGCTCGTACGGGGTCAATGCCGCGCTCCTCAACCACCGGCTGTCCCTCTCCGACCTCTACGGCCGCTACGCCGCGCCCGGTCCGGGGATGCCCACCACCCGCCAACTCATCGACGAGGACCGCACGTTCTTCGCCAACCGGCGGCGCGCCGCGCCCTTCCGGATCACCGGCATCGACTCGGCGGACCGCGCGGTCGGCTACGCCCGGTCGGTCGGCCTGCTGGACCACGGCTTCGCGGAGAACCTGGAGCTCGACGAGCCGAGCCCGGAGCTGCGGCGGGTCCTGGCCGGCACCGATCTGATCACCGTCACCGGTGGCGTCGGCTACATCACCGCGCGTACCTTCGGCCACCTCATCGACAATGTGTCCGCACCGCCCTGGATCGCCGCGTTCGTGCTGCGGACGGTGTCCTACCAGCCGGTCTCCGCACTGCTGGCGCGGGCCGGCCTGGTGACGGAGAAGCTCACCACCCGCACGTTCCGGCAGCGCCGGTTCGCCGACGACGGCGAGCGGCGGGCGACCTTCGACGCGCTGGCGGGCCTCGGCCTGTCCACCGCGGGCAAGGAGAGCGACGGCTTCTACCACGCCGAGCTCTATCTGTCCCGGCCCGCCGCCGATGTCGCGGCGCTGCCGCTGGAGGAGCTGCTGCCCGACTGAGCCGCCGGACGGCAGGGCTCAGTGCGGGTGCCGGGCCACCGAGACATGCTCACGGGTGATCCGCTCGACGACCGCGTACTCCTGGGCCACCAGGGCGTCGAGCAGCGCCGTGTGCTCGGAGGCATCGGCCAGCAGCTCGGCCGTACGCAGCCGGGAACCGCCGGCCGGCCACTGGGAGCGGCGCAGCAGATCGCCCGCGACCTCGGTCAGCCGGCGGTTGCCGGTGAGCGACATCAGGGCGACGTGGAAGGCGTGGTCGGCCTCGGCGTAACCGACCCGGTCCCCGCGGGCGGCGGCCGCCACGCCCGCCGCGGCGAGCGGGCGCAGTTCCTCCCAGCGCTCCGGGGGCAGCGCCCGCGCCAGCCGGACGACGGCGGGCACCTCCAGCATCCGCCGGACCTCGGCCAGCTCGGCGAGGTCGCGGGAGCTGCGCTCGGCGACCCGGAAGCCGCGGTTGGGCACGACCTCGACGGCGCCCTCGCCCGCGAGCTGCTGCATGGCCTCGCGGACCGGGGTCGCGGAGACGCCGTAGCGCTCGGCGAGCGCGGGCGCGGAGTAGACCTCGCCGGGGGTCAGCTCCCCGCCTACCAGCGCATGGCGCAGCGCGGCCAGCACCTGGCCGCGGACGGAGTGCCGCCGGGGCGCGTCAGGGCCGGGCTGCGCGGGCACCCACGCCCGCACGACCTGCTCCTGTTCCGCTGTGCCCTGTTCCATGACGGATCCTCCTGACGTTCTCCAGCACCTTAGGCGGCGCGGGCCACAGTACAAATCCGTGCGCCGGTCCCGGAACCGCGCCGGCCCGCCGGGACGGCCGTCCGACGGGCATCGGCGGAGACTTCGGGCAAGGTAAGCCTTACCTGCCAATGATCGCGATTCGGCGGTCTCCCCATGGCTTCTGCGCTCGCCGCCCCGGCCGCGCCCCACCCCGTCACGGCCTACGCCCGGCTCTCCGCAGTCTTTCCCGGTCCGGCTCACGGCCACCGCCTGACGGGCCCGTGCGGTCAGGCCGCCCCGCGGTTCACGTCGCGCCCCCGAGCGCCGCCGGCGAATCGGCGTCGTGCAGCAGCATCCGCGGTGTCCCCGAGCCGTCGGCCGGCACCCGCCAGACGTCGGCGCGGCCTTGCCCCCTGGGCAGCGCGTACGCCACGGTGCGCCCGTCGAGCCACGCCGCCTGGTCGTCCACGGAACGCGTCTCGGCCAGCGGCGTGACCCGGTTCGTGGCCACATCGAGGACGGAGAGCCGCCAGCCGTGCGAAGGCTGGTCGTCGCGGGCCGACTTGAAGGCGATACGGGTTCCGTCCGGGGACAGCGAGGGGCACTCGACGTTCGCGCGGAGCGCGCGCAGGGTGCGGTGTGCGAGGTCACCGCGGACCAGGTAGCGGTGGCCCTTGGTGGACAGGGTCGCGTAGAAGTGCCGGTCGTCGGGGGCGAAGGTGACACCCCAGATGTTGACGTCGACGGCGGTGTAGGGCTTGCCGTGCAGCGTGACGTGCCAGTCCTCCAGCGTCGGGACGAGCCGCTGCGTACGGGTGTCGAGGATGCCGGCCCGGGTGGAGAAGCGGCCGCCGTTGTAGGAGTCACCTGCGACGAAGACCGTCCAGGCGACCATACGGCCACTGGGCGACACCCGGGCCCGGTTGGGAACCCCGACCAGCGGAAGGGTTCTGCGCACCTTCAAGTGCCGGTTCATCACGGCGAGTTGATAGGTCTTGAGGCCGTCATCCAGGCGCAGGCACAGGGCGGTGCCGCCGGCCGCGTAGACCCGGGCGCAGGTGACCGGTGAGGTGACGCGCCGCGCCCCGGGCCGGCCGGCGCCGACGGAGATCAGATGGTCGCGGCTGCCGGGGGCCGTGCTGCGGGCGATGATCCGCGGACCGGGGGCGACGGACATCGCGGAGGCCGCACCGGCGGCCGCGGTGGGCCGGGCGGCATGACGGATCGCCAGCGTCGCCAGAACGGCGAGGACGACGGTGGCCACGGTCACCAGGAGCAAAGGGGTACGCCGGTTCATACGGCGGCCTCCTCGGCGCGGCGGCGGGCCAGGGCGCCCGCGGTGAAGGCGAGGGCCGGCAGTACGGCGCAGGCGGCCACCGCGGTGGCGGGTCCGGCGCCCCACTGCGACCAGGCGGCGCCGAAGGCAACCGACGATCCGAAGTAGGCCAGCGCCTGGACGGTCTGCACCAACGCCATTCCGGTGGTGCGCAGTTCGGGCGGCAGGACGGGCCCGGCGAGCGCCATGAGGACGCCGTCGGTGGCGGCGTAGAAGGTGCCGTAGCAGCAGAGCACGAGGACGGTGGCGGCCGTGCCGGACAGCGGGGAGCACAGCAGCACGTAGACGGCGAAGAGCATGCCGTAGCCGCAGATCAGCATCGGTGTGCGGCCGATGCGGTCGGCGAGGGCGCCCAAGGGGGCGGCGAGCAGGAGGTAGACGAGGTTGGTGCCGACGGCGAAGAGCGGGAACCAGCCGGCCGGCATGTTCTGGCGGTGCATCAGCTGGAGGTAGACGAAGCCGTCGCCGATGGTGGTGAGTCCCAGCAGGCCGGCCGCGTACACCAGTCGGCGGACGCCGCGCCGGCGCAGCAGGTCGCCGACGGCGCGGGGGCTGACGGTGCGGGTGGCGGGCCGCGCCGCACGGTGGTCGCGGGCGAATGCCAGCAGGACGACGACGGCCAGGGCGGCGATGCAGAAGCTGGTGAAGAAGATCGCGTCGAAGGCGCCGGGCGAGGCCGCCCCGATGAGCGAGAGCAGGCCCAGGGCGACCAGCGGGCCGGCGAACGCGCCCGCGCTGTCCATGGCCCGGTGCAGACCGAAGGCCCGGCCCAGGACCGGTTCGGGCACCGAGAGGGAGATCAGGGCGTCGCGCGGCGCGCTCCGCAGCCCCTTCCCGGTCCGGTCGCCGACGATGACCGCGCCGAGCGCCCCCACCGAGGACCCGGCTGCCACCAGCCCGAGTTTGGCGAGCGCCGAGATGCCGTATCCGGTGGCGGCGACCGCCTTGCGGCGCAGGGTGCGGTCGGCGACATAGCCGCCCACCAGGCGCAGCAGGGCAGTGGCGCCGGTGTAGAGACCGTCCATCAGACCGTAGGCGGCCGGGCTCATCTGGAGGGTGAGAACGAAGTAGAGGGGAAGTACGGCGGTGACCATCTCCGCGGAGATGTCGGTGATCAGGCTCACGGCGCCCAGCGCCAGAACGTTGCGCCCGACGGCCGCGAAGGCGGTACGCGGTGCGGTGCCCGCGCCGTCCTTCGGTGCTCGGTCGATGGTGGACAGGTACACGGTCGAGGTCCCCGCCTTTCGTACTGCTCGGTCTGCTGCATCTGATGCATCTGGTCCATCAGGTCCAACTGGTCCCTCAGGCCCACTGGCCCATCAGGTCCACCTGGTCCATCTGCCCCTCCGGCCCGCCCGGTCCGGGGCCGCCGCCGGGTGACGAGCGGCGGCCCGGGCCGGGTTCAGGTCACTCCGAGGTCCAGATGTCGCCGAGGGCCGACTTGTCCGCCGCGCCGCCGAGCGCCGGCAGGCCGTACATGTCCTCCAGCGTGCGCAGGACGCTGTAGTGGTTGATCTGCTGCTGCGACTCGTAACCGGCCTTCACATGCGCGCCCACGAAGGAGGTGTAGATCTGGTTGACGGAAGTGAAGTTGTCCTCGTCGAAGGTCACCACCAGCAGGCTGTTGTGGGTCTTGGCCCACTGCGCGTAGTCGTCGAGATTCTCCTTGAGCCAGCTGTCCCCGGTCCCGACCGAGCAGTCGTGCATGTCGTGGCACATGTCGGGCACCACGTACGACACCGTCGGCAGCTTGCTGTAGTCCGACGGGAAGCTGGAGAACGGCAGGTGGTGGGCGGAGTCGCCGACCGTCGGGAAGTCGGCCCAGGGGGCGTGCTTACGGCGGTAGTTGCCGCTCTTGCAGCCGGTGTAGCCGGCGCTGGGCAGGCCCTCCGAGTACGCCTTGAAGGTCTTGCCCGCGTCGATGAGCTGCTGGCCGAGGTTGCCCTTGGAGAAGTCGTTCGGGCAGCTGTCGTCGTCGACGCCCTGCATCGAGCCGGAGAACATGCCGATGTAGTTCGGCTGGCTGGGGTGGGTCAGGCCGAACGAGTTGGCGGACAGGGCGCCTTGCTTCGCGAGGGAGTTGAGATAGGGCGCACCGGAACTGCCCTTGATGGACGTGTAGTTCTTGTTCTCGAACGGCACGATCACGATGTGGTCGTACTGCGGCAGCGAGGCGTCCGCCGCCGTGGCGGACGCCACCGTCGTCGTGCGCCTGCCACTGTGCTCGTCCGCTTCGGACGCGAAGGCGCTGGCGGCCACCAGTGTCAGGGCCACCGCGGCGGCCGTGGTGGCGAGGTGGGCGAAACGCATGGGGTACCTCCTGAGGGCAGGACGGGAACGGGATGTGCGGTGGAGCCGTGGGGGGGTGGAGCCGTGGGGGGTGAGGGAGTGACGTACGAGCGGGGCGGCGTCCCCGAGGGGGCGGCCGGCGTTACGGCGCGCCCAGGCCGCCGGTGAAGAGCAGCCGGTTGGGGCTGCCGCTGCCGGCGTCGGAGACCTTGCCGTCCGTGGCGTTGTCGATCAGGACCTGGTGGACCTCCGCCGGGGAGGCATCCGGGTGCGCGGAGAGGTAGAGGGCGGCGGCGCCGGCCACATGCGGTGCGGCCATCGAGGTGCCGGTGAGGCTGTGGGTGTCGGTGTCCCCCGTGTTCCAGGCCGAGACAATGTCCGTTCCCGGGGCGAACAGGTCCGTGCAGGGGCCGTAGTTGGAGTCGGAGCGGCGCCGGTCGGCGGAGGTGGCGTTGTTCACGACGAGGGCGGCATCGATGTCACCGGGCGAGTTGTTGCAGGCGTTGTCACCGTCGTTGCCCGAGGAGACGACCCAGGTGACCCCGGCGGCGATGGACTTCTTGATCGCGCTGTCCTCGCTGCTGTTCCTGCCGCCGTTGATGCTCATGTTCACCACCGCGGGCTTGGCGGCGTGAGCGGTGATCCAGTCGGCGGCCGCGATGATCGACGACGACGAGCCCTTGCCGCTGCAGTTCAGCGCGCGCACGGACACCAGCCTGACGCCCTTGGCCACGCCGTAGTCCTTGCCGCCGATGGTGCCGGCGACATGGGTGCCGTGACCGGCGCAGTCCTGTCCGTTCTGCCCGTCGCCGACCTCGTCGGCCCCTACGGACGCCCGGCCCTGGAACTGGCTGTGGGAGGTGCGTATCCCGGTGTCGACGACGTACGCCGTGACGTCGCTCGCCGTCGAGGCGTACGAGTAGCTCCGGTCCAGCGGCAGGGCCTCCTGGTCCACCCGGTCGAGCCCCCACGACGGCGGGTCGCTCTGGACGGCGGAGGCACGGACCTCGGCGTCCTGCTCCACGTAGTCGACACCGGGATCGGCCGCCACCCGTCGCGCCTGGTCGGCGGTCATCGCGGCCGAGTAACCCTTGAGCACCGTCCCGTAGGTCTGCTGGACGGCGCCGCCGTGCGCCTTCACGAGGCGGGCGCTCTCATCCTTCACCGAACGGGCCGACAGCGCACGGTCCTTGAGGACGACGATGTACCGGCCCGGGAGGGCGTGACCGGAGGTGCGGACGGCGGCAACGGACGGCGCGTCCTCCGCGTGGGACACATAACCGGCGAGCAGAGGCGCCGCCGCCGCGAGGGCGACGACCGTGGCGAGCCTTGATATGCGCAGGGGCACAGCAACTCCAAGGGGGATAGGAAGCCCGGAAACCCCGGGCCCCCCTTGGTGTACCGCCCGCTCAAGGCCAGTGGCGGCACAGCTGTGTCAGTGGCACAGATGCGCAACCCGCGCCCGCCCCCGCTCCCCCCGTCCGGCTTGCGCCCTCAGATCCACTCCTTACGGGCCGCGTGCAGGGCGAGTTGGAACCGGCTGGTGGCGCCGGCCAGCTGGTAGAGCCGCTCCGTGTGACGGGAGAGGGTGCGGCGGCTGATGCCCAGCAACTGCGCGATGGTGTCGTCGGTGACCCCCGTCCCCATCAGCTCCAGAATGCGGCGCTGCACGGGACGCAGCGCGGGCGGCACCTGCTCGCTGAGGTGCATGGGGTGGCCGGAGCGCCACGCCGTCTCGAACAGCCCCAGGAGCGCGGTCAGCAGACTCGACGGCCGCACCAGGAGCAGCGCCTCGTTGGACTCCGCCTCGACGGACGACATCGAGACGATCGCCAGCCGCCGGTCGAAGACCGTGAGTTTGACCGGGACCACCGACAGCACCCGGGCCTGCTCCCCGGCGGCAATGCACGGCCCGATATTGACCTCATAGTAGGTACAGTTCCGCACCGCGGAACTGGAATACACCACCCGGTACTCCACCCCCCGTTTGAGGTTTTCCACCTCTACGTCATTCGCCCCGCCGTCGGTGTGATAGGGCGGCGAATCAAATCGCACCACTTCGGACTCCACCGCCCTCTCGAACTGCCAGATGCGATCCACGATCTGCGGCCCCGTCACCACTTCGACGAGATCGTCGGTCATCTGTGCGCCGTTACAGCGCCGATAATCGCGATAGGCGTGCAGCGCCGCCAGCTGAGCCTCCCGGACCTCGGCCGACCGGATGTGCACCAGACGGTCGAGCGCGATGCTGGGCTCCGTCGGAGACAGCGGAGCGTCGCAGTCGGCCCCACCAGCGACCACCAACCCCAGCTCGATCAGCCGCCCAACGGCATCCTCCACCTCCCCGCGCTCCCATCCCAGCAGCTCCCCAAGATTCCCCGCACTGCTCCTCCCGGCCTGCAACAGCACCTGAAACAGCTCGGCCTCCCGCCGAGCCACCCCGAGATCCCTCAGATATGCCGCCAAATCCCTGTCATTCACATGAACCCCCGGTGAAGTGGCTGGAATTACGTCGATCGACGAAGAGCCCACGACGGCCGCCATCGTGCCACGCAAAGATCAACCGTCAAGTTGAATGCGCAGTTAATTCCAAAAAACACCCAGGAAGGATTTCTTTCGGGGCGGTCCGAGCTCTACGGGTATCACCCGAAGCGCCCTAAAGCACCTTCAGAGCAACATTTCTGATGGGCATGCAGAACCATCCACCTCGCCGGATTCCACCTCACAGGCATCTTCATCCGGTCAGCCCCCGGGTCCAGACCCAGTCGGCCGACGGTCCCGTTCCGGCACGTCCAGGGCGGCGACCGCGCACGACCACGGCATGCCGGTGACGGTGGCTTCTTCTCTCCTGGCCATCGTGGGGATCTTCAATGTGGTGGGCACGATTTCCTCCGGCCGGCTCACCGACCGCAGCAACCCCCGCTGGCTGCCCGGCAGTTACTGCGCACTCCGTGGTCTGTTGTTGAGGTTCCTGCCTGCCGGGCGCGCACAGCTGACAGACGCGGCGTGGCTCGGCCCCGCGCCCGAGCGCCTCGCGCCCCACGCCACCCCCATCAGAGTGATCCGAATCGAACGCAACTCACCTTGAATGAATCACAGTTCGAAATCGGAGTGGCTCAATCGCACCCCTTGGCGTCCTCTTGTTCCGAAACCCTCTGGGCGCGGGGTGGATTCCGCCAGGATGTCGCGGAAATCGCGTACCCAAGGCAAAGGGATCCCAGAATGAGAATGACCGACATATCGCTGGATTGGCTGGTTCCCGGTGCCCTGCTGCTCGTCGGCGTGCTGGCGGCCACGGCGTTGGTGGTGCGTGGGAAGCGGGCGGCTGCCAAGTCCGCCGGGGAGGACTCCTGGGAGCGGAGTGAGGAGCGGCGCCGTCGGAAGGAGGCCGTTTTCGCCTCGGCCTCCTATCTGTTGCTGTTCTGCTGTGCGGCGGTCGCCGCCGCGCTGTCCTTCCATGGGCTGGTCGGATTCGGCATGCAGAACCTCGGGCTGTCCGGTGGCTGGGAATATCTTGTGCCGTTCGGGCTCGACGGTGCGGCGATGTTCTGCTCCGTGCTCGCCGTACGGGAGGCCAGTCACGGCGATGCGGCGCTCGGGTCGCGGATGCTGGTGTGGACCTTCGCGGGCGCCGCGGCGTGGTTCAACTGGGTGCATGCACCGCGCGGTCTGGGCCACGCGGGTGCACCGCAGTTCTTCGCCGGGATGTCGCTGTCGGCGGCGGTCCTCTTCGACCGGGCGCTCAAGCAGACCCGCCGGGCGGCGCTGCGTGAGCAGGGGCTGGTGCCGCGGCCGCTGCCACAGATCCGGATCGTCCGCTGGCTGCGCGCGCCCCGCGAGACCTTCGCCGCCTGGTCGCTGATGCTGCTGGAAGGCGTACGGACGCTGGACGAGGCGGTCGAGGAGGTCCGCGAGGACCGGCGCGAGAAGGAGCAGAACCGTATCCGCCGGCGCGAGCAGGGCAGGCTCGACCGGGCCCGCATCAAGGCCATCAACCGGCAGCACCGCGCCTGGGGCATCGGCCGGGGCGGCGGCCGGCAGGTGGCGGTGCCGCAGGCGGCCATGGCACAGGCGGCGCCCGCGGAGATGGCCGGCGCCGACCCTGCCATAGCCGGCGAGCCGCAGCCGCTGCTCACCGGAGAGCTGCCGGTGCCCTCCCGCCCGGCCCTCAAAGCCGTCTCGGGCGCTGAGGCCGAAGGCGCCGGGGCCCCGGCCGGGCCCCCGCGGGCCGTGGATCTCACCGCGGAGGACGACACCCAGACGATTCCCCGTCTGGACTCCCTGGAGGAGAAACTCGCCGAGATCGAGCGGCAATTCGGCTGACCGGTGGCGGACCGCGCCGTCCGGGGCCCTCGCCCCTGGGTCAGGCCGGTCCGCCGCCCAGCTCGAACCACACGCTCTTCCCGATGCTCTCGGTGCGTATCCCCCAGGCGTCGGCCAGGGCGCGCACCAGCATCAGCCCCCTGCCGGACGTCCCGTCGGTGGTGGGTGCGCGCGGCTCGGGCCGTCCGGGGACAAAGTCCCGCACCTCCACCCGCAGCCGGTCGCTGACCCTGGCCGTGACGACGGCGCCGCCCTCGGCATGCACCAGGGCATTGGTGACCAGCTCGCTGGTGAGCAGGGTCGCGACGTCCACCAGCTCACCCACCCCCGGCACCGTCCAGCGGCTCAGCAGCTGGCGCAGCTCCCTGCGCACCTCGCCGACGGCCGTCAGATCCGCATGCCGCACCCTCCGCTCCAGCACTCCCGGTGCTCGCGCGGTGGTCCCCCCGTTGCGGCCCCCCTCGGCCGTTTCCTGCGTTCTCTTCCGTTCCTCGCGCCGCACAGGCTGACGCATTCTCTCCCCCGCCCCCAACGAACCTCGGCGCTCTGCCTCGAACAGCCTCACGGTCAGCATGCCCATCGGATCTCCCGCCATGCTTCGGCGCGCCGCCTCGGCTCATCACCGCCGCTTGCCGAGCCGCCACTCGCCATGCCACCGCTCCGCCGTCCGCGCGCCGGGTGGGCCGGGCGGGCCCCAGTGGGTATGCCTGACCCGATATGCCCGACCGAGCCTGTCACGAAGCCCCGGGCCGGCAGCCGGTGCACTCCCCCGGTTGCCGCCTGGTCGGCCCGCCCGCGCCCCGGGGCGTGGGGAGTACGAGCGTGAGGAGCCGCTGTGCACGACGACCGACTGCTGGTGGAGGCGCGCCTGGAGCGCGCGCTGAGGCAGTTCATCCGGCCCGCGCAGTACGCGGCGCGGGTGCCGCTGCGGCTCGCCGTCTGGCATGCGCCCGGGGAACCCGTACCGGTGAGCGAGGCCCTGTCGGCCACGTATGAGCCGTTCGCGGTCGGCGAGCCCTGGGGGCCGCCGTGGTCCACCAGCTGGTTCCGGCTGACGGGTGAGGTGCCGCCGGAATGGGCGGGCCGGCGGGTGGAGGCCGTCATCGACCCCGGCTTCAGCGGCGACGGGCCCGGGTTCCAGGCCGAGGGTCTGCTGTACGACACCGACGGGGTGCCGCTCAAGGGCATCCATCCGCGCAACCGGCACCTCCCGGTCGGCGCGCCGGTCAGCGGCGGTGAGGAGGTACGGCTGCTGCTGGAGGCGGCCGCGAACCCGGCGGTGCTGCGGGACTTCCGCCCCACCGACCTCGGCGATGTACGCACCGCGCCCGCCCGGCCGCTCTACCGCTTCGCCTCGGCGGATCTCGCGGTGCTCGACGAGACCGTCTGGCAGCTGATCCTCGACATCGAGGTGCTGTCGGAGCTGATGCACGAGCTGCCCGCCGACGGCTCGCGCCGGCACGAGATCCTGCGGGCCCTGGAGGACACGCTGGACGCCCTGGACCTGCATGACGTCGGCGGGACGGCGGCCGAGGGCCGGGCCGCGCTGGCGGACGTACTGAGCCGGCCGGCCGCCGCGAGCGCCCATCGCGCCTCGGCCACCGGGCATGCGCATATCGACTCGGCCTGGCTCTGGCCGCTGCGCGAGACCGTACGCAAGGCGTCCCGCACTTTCGCCAATGTCACCCAACTGGCCGAGGAATACCCGGAGTTGGTGTTCGCCTGCTCCCAGGCGCAGCAGTACGCCTGGGTCAAGGAGCACCAGCCGCACATCTGGGAGCGCATCAAGGAGGCCGTACGGGGCGGGAACTGGGCTCCGGTCGGTTCGATGTGGGTGGAGTCCGACGCCAATATGCCCGGCGGTGAGGCGCTGGCCCGGCAGCTGGTGCACGGCAAGCGCTTCTTCCTGGAGGAGCTGGGGGTGGAGACCGAGGAGATCTGGCTGCCGGACTCGTTCGGCTACACCGCGGCCTTCCCGCAGCTGGCCCGGCTGGCCGGCGCCAAGTGGTTCCTCACCCAGAAGCTGTCGTGGAACCAGACCGACAAGATGCCGCACCACACCTTCTGGTGGGAGGGCCTCGACGGCACCCGCGTCTTCACGCACTTCCCGCCCGTCGACACCTACAACTCCCGCTTCCACGCCGCCGAACTCGCCCACGCCGAACGCAACTTCACCGAGAAGGGCCGCGCCACCCGCTCCCTGGTCCCGTTCGGCTGGGGTGACGGCGGGGGCGGCCCGACCCGCGAGATGCTGGAGCGGGCCCGCCGGCTGCGGTCCCTGGAGGGCTCGCCGCGGGTCGAGATCGAGCCACCGGCCCGGTTCTTCGAGGCCGCCCACGAGGAGTACGGGGCGGCGGCACCGGTCTGGTCGGGCGAGCTGTACCTCGAATTCCACCGCGGTACGTACACCTCGCAGGCGAAGACCAAGCAGGGCAACCGGCGCAGTGAACACCTGCTGCGCGAGGCTGAGTTGTGGGCGACGACGGCGGCCGTACGGGCGGACGGCGACGGTTCGTACACCTACCCCTACGACGCCCTCGACCGCCTCTGGAAGACCGTGCTGCTGCACCAGTTCCACGACATCCTGCCGGGCTCGTCCATCGCCTGGGTCCACCGCGAGGCCGGTGCCACCTACGCGGCGGTCGAGGCCGAGCTGACCGGGATCATCGAGACGGCGCTCGGCGCGCTGGCCGGGCCCGGGGCCGAGGCGCCCGAGGTGCCGACGGTCTTCAACGCCTCGCCGTACGCCCGGAACGAGATCGTGGAGCTGCCGGACGGGGCGACGCCCTCCGGGCCGGGCGGGCCGTCCGCCGTCGCCGTCCATGTCCCCGCGCTGGGCTCGGCCCCCGTCCGCCCGCCCGGTCCGGACTCCCCCACCCCACCGCCGCCGCCCGTACGGGCCGACACCGGCACCGGGGGAACCCTCACCCTCGACAACGGACTGCTGCGGGTACGGCTCGACGCCGACGGCCTGCTGACGTCCGTACGCGATCTGCACGCCGGACGGGAGGTGCTGGCCCCGGGCGCCCGCGGCAATCTGCTCCAGCTGCACCCCGACCACCCCACCCAGTACGACGCCTGGGACCTCGACCGGCACTACCGCCACCGGCACACCGATCTGACCGACGCCGAGTCCGTGGAACTGACGTCGACCGGACCGCTGTCCGCGACGGTGCGGGTGACCAGGGCGTTCGGCACGTCCCGGATCACCCAGGACCTGACCCTGCGGGCCGGCTCACACCGCCTCGACATCACCACCGACATCGACTGGCACGAGTCGGAGAAGGTCCTCAAGGCCGCTTTCCCCCTGGATGTGCACGCCGAACGGTCCACCTCCGAGGTGCAGTTCGGACATGTGCACCGCCCCACGCACACCAACACCAGCTGGGACGCGGCCCGTTTCGAGATCTGTGCGCACCGCTGGCTGCGGGTCGCCGAGCCCGGCTACGGCATCGCGCTGCTCAACGACTCGACCTACGGCCATGACGTGACCCGCGCTCCGCACCCCGAGGGTCTGGGCACGACGGTACGGCTGACGCTGCTGCGCGCCCCGCACAGCCCCGACCCGGAGACCGACCAGGGCACCCACCGCTTCACCTATGCGCTGCTGCCGGGCGGCGGGGTCGGCGACGCGGTCGCCGAGGGCCTGGCGCTCAATCTGCCCCTCAGGACAGCCTCCGCACCGGCCGTTCCCCCGCTGATCCGCGTCGACCACCCGGCCGTGACCGTAGAGTCGGTCAAGCTGGCCGAGGACCGCAGCGGCGATGTGGTGGTGCGCCTGTACGAGTCCCGGGGCGGCCGCGCCACCGGCATCGTCTCCCCCGCCTTTCCCGTCGAACGCGCCACCGTGACCGATCTGCTGGAACGCCCGCTGCACGAGGAGGAGGAAGGCCCGACCTCCGATGTGACCGTCGAGTTGCGCCCGTTCCAGATCCTGACGCTGCGGCTGCGTCCGCAGCGTCCGCCCGTGGCCTGAACGGCGTGACGGCCGGGGCCCCGTGGTGGGGCCCCGGCCGTGTGCTGGTGCCGGTGCGCGGGTGCCCGTGGAGTCCACGGGAACCGCTCAGTTCAGGCCCTCGGCGTCGGCCGGGCCGTCAGTGCGGTGTACGCGCGCTCTCGGTGACCACATGATCCGGTCGGGCGGCTCAGCGCTCGACGTCGACCAGACCGCCGCCACCGGTGTGCACGCCGCCGGCCGGCCTGTGGTGGTGGTGCTTCGGGTGGTGCTTCTTCACGTGCTTCTTCTTGGCGTGCTTGACGTGGTGGTGGTGATGCTTGACGACGGTGTGACGGTGCACCACCACACGGCGGTCGATGTGGCCGTTGAGGCAGGTGTTACCGAAGGCCGGGTTCAGCAGACCCACAATGTTGACGGTGTTGCCGCACACATTGACCGGAATGTGGATCGGGACCTGAATCGCGTTGCCCGACACCACTCCCGGCGAATTGGCCGCCCCGCCGGCCGCGCCACTGTCTGCGAACGCCGCCGACACGCCGCCCCCCAGGGCAGTACTCGCCGCAAGCGCGGCCATAGCAGTCACCCGCGTGATCCGTGACATAAAAAACTCTCCCGATCGCTCCAAGCGGCTCACTGCCGCTTCTTACTCATCTCTTTCGGCGCACGCGGCCCCACATTGAGACCCTTTGCTAACATTTCACTCTTTCCGGTTATAAATGTGGTTTAGAGATCGCTTCTGCGGGCCAAGGGCGCCAGTTGGGGTGGTCGGCACGCCAAGTACCCTTGCCACGTGACGATGCACCGGACCGCCCGTGTCGACGCGATGATCGAGGACCTCAGGACCCTCGTCGAAGTCGAGTCCCCCTCACGCGATCTCGACGCCCTGCGGGCATCGGCCGAAGCCGTCGCCACCGTCATCGAACGCCGCCTCGGCGGGCGGGCCGTCCTCCTGGAGAGCGCGGCCGGGCCGCATGTCCACTGGACCGCCGGCGGCGATCCGACCGTCCTGGTCCTCGGTCACCACGACACGGTGTTTCCGCTCGGCACGCTTGCGCGCCGCCCGTTCCGGGTCGCGGACGGGCGGGCGACCGGCCCCGGGGTCTTCGACATGCTCGGCGGTCTGGTGCAGGCCGTGCACGGTCTGGCGACGCTCGACGACCGGTCGGGCGTCGAGATCCTGGTGACCGCCGACGAAGAGGTCGGCTCCCACTCCTCCCGCGCCCTGCTCGAAGAGCGCGCCCTCGCCTGCGGTGCGGTGCTCGTACTCGAAGGCGCCGCTGACGGCGGGGGCCTGAAGACCGGGCGCAAGGGCTGCGGCACCTTCCATGTCGCGGTCACGGGCCGGGCCTCGCATGCCGGCCTCGAACCGGCGGCCGGAGTCAATGCCCTGGTCGAAGCGGCCCATCAGGTGCTGGACATCGCGGCGCTGGGCCGTCCCGACATCGGCACGACCGTGACCCCGACCGTCGCGTCCGCCGGCACCCTGGACAACGTGGTTCCCGCGGAGGCGACCGTCACCGTCGACGTCCGGGTCGAGACGGCCGACGAGAAGGACCGCATCGAAGCGGCCTTCACGGCGCTGGCCCCGCATCTCGACGAGGCGGAGATCGCGGTGCGGGGAGGCATCGGCCGGCCCCCGATGCCCGAGTCGGCGTCCGTCGAACTCTTCGCGGTGGCACGTCAGTTGCGGCCCGGCATCGAAGCCGAGGCCGTCGGCGGCGGCAGCGACGGCAACTTCACGGCCGCACTGGGCGTACCCACCCTCGACGGCCTCGGCGCGGTCGGCGGCGGCGCCCACGCGGACCATGAGTACCTGCTGATCGACACCATGGCCGAGCGGGCGCACCTCGTCGCCGGACTGGTGCACGCACTGCAGCATCCGGAGGAGCACGAGGTCCTGCGCGGCCGGTGAGCGGACGGACGGCGGGGTGGGGAGGAGCCGGAAGGGGCGGAGGTCGCCGCTGACCGGTATGGGTGCGCGATCAGTGGCCAAGCGTCCACCTCACTTGCGTGCGCGGCCCGTTACCGTACCCCTCCGCCTCCTTCGGCCATCGGGCGCCGCTAGGGCCGGGGAATGTTGCGCAGGTTGGAGCGGGCCATCTGGAGCATGCGGCCGACGCCGCCGTCCAGCACCATCTTGCCGGCCGACAGGGCGAAGCCGGACACCATCTCGGCGCTGATCTTCGGCGGGATGGACAGTGCGTTGGGGTCGGTGACGACGTCGACCAGGGCCGGCCCCTTGTGGCGGAAGGCGTCGCGCAGGGCGCCGCGCAGCTGCTTGGGCTTCTCCACCCGGACGCCGTGTGCCCCGGCCGCGCGGGCGATGGCGGCGAAGTCCGGGTTCTGGTTGGTGGTGCCGTACGACGGCAGGCCGGAGACCAGCATCTCCAGCTCCACCATGCCCAGCGAGGAGTTGTTGAACAGCACCACCTTCACCGGCAGGTCGTACTGGACGAGGGTGAGGAAATCGCCCATCAGCATCGAGAACCCGCCGTCGCCCGACATGGACACGACCTGGCGTCCGCGGTCGATGAACTGGGCGCCGATCGCCTGCGGCAGCGCGTTGGCCATCGAGCCGTGGCTGAACGAACCGATCACCCGGCGGCGGCCGTTGGGGGTGAGGTAGCGGGCGGCCCAGACGTTGCACATACCGGTGTCGACCGTGAAGACCGCGTCGTCGGCGGCCTCTTCGTCCAGGACGGAGGCGACGTACTCGGGGTGGATCGGGGTGTGCTTCTCGACCTTGCGGGTGTAGGCCTTGACCACGCCTTCCAGCGCCTCGGCGTGCTTCGTCAGCATCCGGTCGAGGAACCTGCGGTCCTGCTTCGGCCGGATCTTGGGGATCAGACCGCGCAGCGTCTCCCGGACGTCGCCCCAGACCGCGAGGTCGAGCGTGGTGCGGCGGCCCAGGTGTTCGGGCCGGACATCGATCTGGACGATCTTGACGTCATCGGGCAGGAACGCGTTGTACGGGAAGTCCGTGCCGAGGAGGATCAGCAGATCGCACTCGTGGGTGGCCTCGTACGCGGCGCCGTAGCCGAGCAGTCCGCTCATGCCCACGTCATAGGGGTTGTCGTACTGAATCCATTCCTTGCCGCGCAGCGCGTGCCCCACCGGGGACTTCACCCGCTCGGCGAACTCCATCACCTCGGCGTGCGCACCGGCCGTGCCGCTGCCGCAGAAGAGCGTGACCTTGTCGGCCTCGTCGATCATCGTGGCCAGTGCGTCGAGTTCGGTTTCTCCGGGGCGGACGGACGGGCGCGCGGTCACCAGGGCGTGTTCGATGGCGCGCTCAGGGGCGGGCTCGGCGGCGATGTCGCCGGGGAGGGAGACGACCGCGACGCCGCTCTGCCCGATGGCGTGCTGGATCGCGGTCTGGAGCACCCTCGGCATCTGCTTGGTGCTGGAGATCAGCTCGCTGTAGTGGCTGCACTCGACGAACAGGCGGTCGGGGTGGGTCTCCTGGAAGAAGGTGGTGCCGATCTCGCTGGAGGGGATGTGGGAGGCCAGCGCGAGAACCGGGGCCATCGAACGGTGGGCGTCGAAGAGGCCGTTGATGAGGTGCAGATTGCCGGGGCCGCAGGAACCGGCGCAGGCCGCGAGGGAGCCGGTGAGCTGGGCTTCCGCTCCGGCGGCGAAGGCGGCGGTCTCCTCGTGCCGGACCTGGATCCAGTCGATCGCGGAGTTCCGGCGGATGGCGTCCACCACCGGGTTCAGGCTGTCGCCGACGACGCCGTAGAGCCGTCGTACCCCGGCCCGTACGAGGATGTCCACGAACTGCTCGGCCACGGTCTGCTTCGCCATGTCGCTGTCGCTCCTTCGACGGGGGTGCGGCGGATCGCTGACGGTTGTGCGGTGGTCTTGGGCGGTCGTCGGGTGTCTTCGACGGCGGTGCTGCGTCGTTCGGCCGGCGGATGGCGGTCCGCTGACGCGGTGTGGTGCAGTCCCGTGAAACTCCGGTGCCTGGTCCCATGAACCCACGGGGTGCGCCGGGCCGCCTCCGCTGGACCGCTCCTGCCGTGCCGTTCGGCTCCGTGCCTTTCTTCCGCTCCGGGTCCGCGTCTGCCCGTCGCTACGACTCCCACACCCCGACGGCCGTACGGTCCTTCGGGTGGCCGGCCACCCGCAGTTGCGCGGCGTCGAGGAAGGCGGTCGGGGCCGGAGGTTCGGCGGCGGACCACTGACCGGCCAGCCGGGCGGCGAATGCGGAGTCCTGCTGGAGCGGCTCGGCGAGACCGGCGCTGCACAACAGCAGGGTGTCCCCCGGACGGGCGAAGGCCGTACGGAAGAGGAACGGCTGGGTCCCGTACGGGTCGTGGTCCGGGTCGTCGTCCGGTTGGCGGTCGGAGGCGGAACGGAGCCGTCCGGGGGTGGCGTCCGGTCCCCCCGTGGCGACCTGGTCCGGCACGGCGGGCTCCAAGTCCTCCCAGGCGCCGTCGCGGAGCCGGAAGAGGCCGCCCGCGCCGATGCCGAAGAGCACCCGGATACGGCAGTCCGGGTCGGCGGGCAGCAGCAGACAGCGCAGTGCGGCCGGGTACCGCTCCGGTGCGTCATCGGGTTCCGGTGCCCCGTCGCGCAGCCTGCCGTAGCTGCGCTCGGTGAGCCGTTGCAGCCCGGATTTGAGGGCGCTGCGGTGGTCCGTACGGATGTCCTCCGCCAGTCGGGTGTAACTGCGGCCGACCGCGCCGCCGATCCGTGCGCAGGCTTCCCGGGCGGCGCGATGGGCTCCGGTGGCGCCGGGCCGGCCGGTCGCGACGGCGATCAGGATGAGGGCGTGCCGGCCGGCCCCGAAACGGGCGGTGAGCAGCGCATCGCGGCGTACGTCACCACGCCGGCGGGCGACGTCGCCGCGCCGGGAGGCGGCGAGCAGGGTCAGCGAGCCGTATCGGGCGCCGTCCAGAGTGGTGTCCGGCACCTGGTCGTCGAGGGCGGCCGGATCGGCGGCGGGGAGGGTGCCCAGCTCGGGGGCGGCGGGGTCGGCGGAGGAGGCGGGGTCAGCCGGGTCGCCGGGGCCGGCGAGCGGTGGCCAGTCGTCCGGGCGCTCGGGGGCGGGCGGTGCGGGGGTGCCGTGCGCCGGCTCCGGTGTGGGGCGGTCGGCCTTCGGGGCGGGGGGCGACGGGCGTGAGCCCGGGCCGGTGGCCTGGAGCGGGATCGGCGCCGGAGGGGAAGCCGTGGGGCGGGCCGGGGGCGGGGTGGCCGTGCGGCGGGGTGCGGGTGGCTGGCGGTAGGGGGTCGTCCGCCGGGGTGGGGCCACCGCCCGGAGTGCCGAGGCGACTCGGTCATCGAGGGTGTCCGGGGTGTCGGACGGCCCGGCATCGCGCACCGTGGCGCTCCCCGATCCGTCGTCCCCTCCTCCTTCGCCGTACAACTGCCGCCACCAGTCGTCCTCCTGGCCGGACCCGGCCCCCTGCTGGTTCATGCGCCGTATTGTCCCTGCGCGGCGGTGCCCTCAACAGGGCGCAAAAGAGCGTCCACCGGGCGTCCGGTCACGTAAGGGTGACCATCCGGCGGGACCGGTGATCCCCGCCTGTCACCGGTGCGGAGGAGGGGCCGACCGGGCGAATCGCGGTGGGCAGCGGCCAGTTCGGACCCGGTATGACCAATGCGGCCGCCGCGCTTCCCTTGGGCCCGCGCCCGGGCACGCCGTGGACCTGCCCCGGCCGCACACTGTCCCGGCCCGGCCCCGCTCCGGCCCCCTCCGGCCGTCCTGCCCGCCCGTCGGCAAGCGCTTCCCGGCCGGTTCCGGCACGCTGGGCTCATGAGACTGTGCAGCGTACGAGCCGTCACGGGGCGTGCGCCCGCCGGGAGTGAGGCCGGCGCGTGACCGACTGCGGCGAGCGGACCACGGGACGGCGCGCGCGAGGCGACGGCAGGCGGGCCGGGCGAAGTGCGGCCGGCGCATGAGCGTGTGGCAGCTGGTCGCGGCCGGTCTGGTGATGCTGCTCGGGCTGCTCGGGGTGCTGGTGCCCGGCATCCCCGGGCCGCTGATCGTCTGGGCGGGCGTGATGTGGTGGACGCTGTCGGAGAAGTCCGCGCTCGCCTGGGTGGTGCTGATGGCCGCCACCGCCGTGCTGCTGCTCAATCAGGTGGTGAAGTGGCTGTTGCCGGCCCGCGACCTGCGGGCGGTGGGCACGCCGTACCGGGCGCTGTTCCTGGCGGGGGTGGCCGGCATCGTGGGCTTCTTCGTGATCCCGGTCATCGGGGCCCCGCTGTGCTCCGTCGGCGTTCTCTATCTGCTGGAGCGCATCCGGCTCGGCAGCCACGGCGACGCCTGGGCCTCGACCCGTACGGCCCTGCGCGCCATCGGCCTGAGCGTGCTGATCGAACTGTTCGCCTGTCTGCTGGTCGTCGGTGCCTGGACCGGGGCCGTGACGGCGGGCTGAGGTGCCGGCCGGCGCGGCGGGTCGTGGCGGACGCGGACGGCTCCGGAATCCGAGCGTCGGGGCGCCGGGCCCGGGCTCCGGAAGAGGCGGTGTGGCGGGCGGCGGCACCCCGTTCGCCGCCGCCCGCAGCTCAAGGGGCCCGAGCAACAAGACGCTCAGCCGCGACCGCCCGCCACCCCCGCCCTTCAGCCCTGCGCGCCCCGCTTCCGCTCCATCAGATGGCGGCCCAGTGCCTGCTTCTGTTTCCAGTCGCGGCGGAGTTCGGCGCGCAGACGGGCGTCCGTCTTTGCCACGATGCGCTGGTTCTCGCGCTGCAGCTTGCGGTAGCTCTCCAGCCGACGGGCGGGCAACTCCCCGTTCTCCACTGCCTCTTGTACGGCGCAGCCCGGCTCCGTCCGGTGCGCGCAGTCGTGGAAGCGGCACTCCTCGGCCAGCGCCTCGACCTCCGCGAAGGTCCGGGCGAGCCCGGTCTCCGCATCCCACATCCCGACGCCGCGCAGCCCGGGGGTGTCGATCAGCACCCCGCCGCCGGGCAGCGCCCGCAGATCCCGGGTGGTCGTGGTGTGCCGGCCCTTGCCGTCGCGGTCACGGATGTCCTGCACCCGTTGCACGCGCTCCCCGAGCAGGGCGTTGGCCAGCGTGGACTTGCCCGCACCGGACTGCCCCAGCAGTACGGACGTACCGCCCGTGAGGACGGCGGCGAGCACATCGAGCCCGTCGCCGGTCTCCGAGCTGACCGCCAGTACCGGCGTCCCGGGCGCCGCGGACTCGGCGTCCTCGACGAGATGCGCCAGACCATCCGGGTCCCCGGCAAGATCCGCCTTGGTCAGCACGACGACCGGCTGCGCACCGCCCACCGCGGCGGGTGCGGCGGGGTGCCACGGGGCGTCCTCGCCCGCGCCGGACATCGCGAGCGCCAGGAAGCGCTCGATCCGCCCGAGGTCCAACTGGTCCGCGAGGGAGACGCAGATGACGATGTGGTCGATGTTGGTGGCCAGCACCTGGCCCTCGGAACGCTTCGACGACGTCGACCGTACGAACGCCGTCCGGCGTGGCAGCAACGCCCGTACGACACCGTCGGCATGGTCGCCGCTGCGCCCGTTCTCCAGGTCGATCGCGGCCCAGTCGCCGGTGCACGGCACCCGCAGCGGGTCGGAGGTCGCCACCAGCGCGGTGTCCGCAAGAACGGTACGGATGCCGTCGCCGTCCGCCACGACGGCATCCACGCGTCCGCGGTCCACGCGGACGATACGGCCGGGCACGACGCCCGGCCCGGTAAAGGGGGTGAAGCTCTGCGCGAATCCGTCGTCCCAGCCGTAGGAGGCCAGCGGGTGCGCAGCGGAGAGAGGAAGGTCGAACAACGGGATGACCCTTCGAGAAGGAGCGGTCCCGGCCGCACGGCGCGATGCGCGCGCGAAGTGGAGTGACGTCGAGTCAGTCGGGTCAGCCGGAGACCACAGGGAGGAAGTTGACGATCTGCTGGATGCGGGCGGCGCCCTTGGCAACGACAGTCATCAGTACTCACCTCCCGGATTTCTCCACGGCCGACGAGGACGGAACCGGGCCGTCCTCCGAACGCTGCCGACTGTAGACCGGCCCCCCGCGTCCCCGCCAACCCTTTTTCCGGCACCGGGCCCCCGCCCCGGTCCCCGGCGGCCTCAGGCGCCCGTGACGCCGTCGATGCGCTCCCTGAGCAGGTCCGCATGGCCGTTGTGGCGTGCGTACTCCTCGATCATGTGGATCAGGATCCAGCGCAGGGAAACGCCCTGGTCACCTACGAATCCGGCCTCGCGTTCCGAGAGTGTGCCGGAGGCGTCGAGCGAGGCGGTGGCGATCAGCTCGCGGCTGCGGGCGACTTCCGCGTGCCAGTCGGCCAGCGCCTCGTCGATCCCGCGGTCCGGGGTGAGCGTGAACCCGTCGCCCGCCTCCGGCCCGTACACCGGCGGCACGTCCTGGCCCGCGAACACCCGCTGGAACCAGTTGCGTTCGACCTCCGCCAGATGCTGGACCAGGCCGAGCAGCGTCATCGTGGACGGGTCCGCGGAGGCCAGGCGGAGCTGCCGGTCGTCCAGTCCGGCGCACTTGAGCGGAAGCGTGGCGCGGTGGAACTCCAACCAGCTTTCCAGCATGGCGCGTTCATCGGCGTGCGGGGACGGAACGGGCCGCCCGTCCGGTGTCATTCCCATGCGCGTCAGCCTCGCACAGAGCACTGACAACGCGACAACGCGACCGGCGAGGCGAATGACCATGCGGGGGCCCGGGGCAGCGGCGGTGCGGTGGCAGTGACGGTCGCTGAGCATTGCTCAATAGACCTGCACTGGGGTGCCGCGGCAGCGCGGGGCCCCGTCGACCCGGCCGACGACCCCGCGGTGGAGCACAATGCTAAATATGGGTCATGACGGAAAATTTCGGGCGAGAGGGTGACGATTCGCCGGCGTCACCACGCTCCCCGGAACAGCGTCTGCGGTCGCTGCTGAACGATCACGGCGTCGCGGGCCAGATGTTCGTGCTGCAGCTCGCCCTCGCGGTGCTGCTGGTCGTGGCGGCCGTCCTGGCGCTCTTCCAACAGGCGCAGGACGCGAGCGCCCGCAAGGCCCGGCAGATCTCGACCGTCGGGGCCGAGAGTTTCGCCCACGCTCCGGGCATCCGCGCCGCCATGCGGTCCGCCGACCCCAGCGCGAAGCTCCAGCCCCAGGCGGAGGCGGCCCGGAAGGCCTCCGGCGTCGACTACATCATCGTCCTGCGGCCCGACGGAGTGCGCTGGACCGACCCCGATTCCCGTCTGATCGGGAAACGCTTCACCGGCAACGACTACCGGCCGGCGCTCCGGGGGAAGCCGTACACCGCCACCTTCACCTCGCCCCTCGGTCCCGCGGTGACCACGACGGTCCCGGTCTTCGCGCCGGACGGCTCGCTCCTCGGACTGGTGGCCGTCGGCATCCGCGTCCAGCGGCCGGACGTGGAGGTGGTGCACCAGCTGCCGCTGGTGATCGGCTCCGCCGCCGGGGCGCTGTTGCTGGTCGTCGGCGGGTCTGCGCTGGTCAGCCGGCGGTTGCGCCGGCAGACGCGCGGGCTGCATCCGGCCCAGGTGCGGCGGATGTACGACCACCATGACGCGGTGCTGCACGCCGTACGGGAGGGCGTACTGATCATCAGCAGCGACGGGCGGCTGCTGCTGGCCAACGAGGAGGCCCGGCGGCTGCTCGAACTGCCCGCGGACGCGGAACACCGCACCGTCACCGATCTCGGCCTGGATCCCCGGTTGCGCGCGCTGCTCACCTCGGGGCGGGAGGCGAACGACGAAGTGCTGCTGGCGGGCGACCGGCTGGTCGCGGTGAACGTCCGGCCGACCGCCCCGCACGGCGGGCCCGCCGGCACCGCGGTGACCCTGCGGGACACCACCGAACTGCGGGCGCTGGCCGGCCGGGCGGGCGTGGCCCAGGAGCGGCTGAAGCTGATCTACGACGCGGGGCTGCGGATCGGCACCACGCTGGACGTGGGGCGGACCGCCGAGGAGCTGGCCGCGGTCGCGGTGCCGCGGTTCGCCGATGTGGTCACCGTCGAGCTGCTGGAGCCGGTGCTGCGGGGCGATGAACCGGCCACCGGGGCGGGCACCGAACTCCAGCGGATGGCGGTCAGCGGGGTCTCCGGCGAATCGGCGATCTACCGGGTCGGCGAGGTGATCCGGTATCTGCCCGGGACGCCGATGGCGACCGGTCTGGCGAGCGGGCGGCCCGCCCTCGTCGGGGACCTGAGCGGGTCGGAGGCGTGGCGGCGGCAGGACCCGGAGGGCACCCAGCGGGTGCTGGACGCCGGTATCCGCTCGCTGGCCGCCGTGCCGCTGCAGGCCCGGGGCGTGGTGCTGGGGCTGGTCAATTACTGGCGGTCCGGCGCCTCGGACCCCTTCGGGGAGGAGGATCTGGCCTTCGCCGAGGAGCTGACCGCGCGGGCCGCGGTCGCGGTCGACAACGCCCGCCGCTACACCCGCGAGCACACCACGGCCGTCACCCTCCAGCGCAGTCTGCTGCCGCAGACCCTGCCCGAGCAGTCCGCCCTGGAGGTCGCGCACCGCTATCTGCCCGCCCACGCCGGGGTGGGCGGCGACTGGTTCGACGTCATCCCGCTGCCCGGTGCCCGGGTCGCGCTGGTCGTCGGCGATGTCGTGGGGCACGGGCTGCACGCCGCCGCCACCATGGGCCGGCTACGGACCGCGGTCCACAACTTCTCCGCGCTCGATCTGCCGCCCGACGAGCTGATCAACCACCTGGACGAGCTGGTCACGCACATCGACACGGACGAGGCGCGGGCGGCCGGCCTCGACGCCGGTGACCAGGGCGTCCGCGACGGCGCGGGGGCCTGGCCCGGCGGCACGGACGGCGACAACGAGGCGGGGCCGGCGCACCCGGGGCGCACCGGCATCACCGGAGCGACCTGCCTGTACGCCATCTACGACCCGGTCACCGGCCGGGTCACCCTGGCCACCGCGGGACACCCCGGACCGGCCGTGATCCGCCCGGCCGGCGCCGTCTCGTTCCCCGAGGTGCCCGTCTCCCCGCCGCTGGGGCTGGGCGGCAGTGTGCCGGTGGAGACCGCGGAGCTGACACTGAGCGAGGCCTCGCGGCTGGTGCTGTACACCGACGGCCTGGTGGAGAACCGCGACCGCGACATCGCCACCGGGCTGGAGCTGCTCCGTACCGCCCTGGCGGCCGGGGCGGACCACACCCCCGACGAGACCTGTACGGCGGTCCTCGACGCGATGCTGCCCGCCCACCCCAGCGATGACATCGCCCTCCTGGTGGCCCGCACCCGGCTGCTGGACCCCGCCCGGGTCGCCGAATGGGAGGTGGCCTCCGACCCGGCGGCCGTCGCCCCCGTCCGTGCGGACTGTCTGCGGATGCTGGAGTCCTGGGGGCTGGCGGCGATCGAGTTCACCACGGAGCTGATCCTCAGCGAGCTGATCACCAACGCCATCCGGTACGGCGCCCAGCCGATCCGGGTCCGGCTGCTGTACGACCGCGCCCTGATCTGCGAGGTCTCCGACGGCACCAGTGCCTCCCCGCATCTGCGCCGGGCCGCCACCACGGACGAGGGCGGCCGTGGCCTCTTCCTCGTCGCCCAGTTCGCCCAGCGCTGGGGCACCCGTTACACACCGGGCGGCAAGGTCATCTGGACCGAGCAGTCCCTCGACGGCGGCCGGCCGGAGCCGGGGCCGGACTCGGCCGAGGACGTCCTTGACCAGTGGGACGACGTGCCGGCGTTGTGACGCGGGTGGGGCAGCGGCGCCCGCTCGGAGACGGTGCCCGCCCGCCCCCCGCACGGCCGCTGCCGGATGCAGGCCCCTGGCCCGCTGGCTAAGCTCGGCCGGGGGGCCGACGACTGATCTTGGAGGCTCCCATGGTGCAGTTGCCCGAAGCGCGCGATCTGGCTCCGCGCCTGGCCACCGGGGCCTTCATCCTGGATTCCGGGCTGAAGCTGCTGCAGGCCGACCGGGAGACCGCCGAGGGCGTGCACAGCATGGCGTGTGTGGCCTATCCGTTCCTGACCAAGATCCGCGCCGTGCCGTTCACCCGGCTGCTGGCGTGCTCCGAAGTGGCGGTCGGCGGTGCGCTGCTGGCCCCGTTCGTCCCCACCCGGCTGGCCGGACTCGCGCTGACCGGGTTCTCCGGCGGGCTGGTCGGGATGTATCTGCGGACGCCCGGCATGCGGGAGCCGGGGAGCCTGCGGCCGACCCAGGACGGCACGCTCCTGGCCAAGGACGTCTGGATGCTGGGCATCGGGCTCGGCTTCCTGGGCGCGGCGAGCCGCCGGCGCCGGGCCGCGGTGTCCCGGTACCGGCGCGCGACGCGCTCCCGGCGCCGCAGATGCGGGTGCCGGCACTGACTCAGGGCCGGCGGACGGCCCGTACGACGGCCGCGCAGCCCGCGCCCACCACGGCGGCGAGGAGCAGGACGAGCAGGCTCAGCCGGTCCGGCGCGCGGAAGGCCAGCTCCGCGCGCTGATGGAGCACGAAGCCGTCGTAGAACATCCAGGACACCAGGGCCGCGACGGGTACCAGAAGCAGCCGGGTGCGCAGCGCCACGGCCACCGTCAGCACGGCGAAGAGCGCCAGTACGGGCATCGCGCGGCCGGTCCCGCCGGTCAGCATCAGGGCGGTCACCAGCAGCGCCGCCCCCACGGCGCCGAGCGGCAGCGCGAGATCACGGGCGAGGGTGCCCTCCGCCCGCACCCGCCGGGCCGGGTGTCCGCCGGGTGGCCTCACCTGCGGGAACCGAGTGGTGCGGGGGCGGTGGGGGCGCGGGCGGCAGGGGTGCGGCGCGGGCGCCGGGCGGTGAGGGGTGAGCACGGGGAACACCTCCTGCTGCGGCCCCCGGCGGCGGACCGGTGTGGTCCCGTGGACCCGCGGTGGACCCTTGCCGCCAGACTGCGCGCCGCGGAGAGTGCGGGCGCGCTGTGGCTTCGTCTTTAACGCCGTACGTACGGGCGGCGCACACTTTCTGACACCGCCTTGACGCCGGGGTGAACCGGCGGATGTCGCCGGGCGCGGGGTGGGGCGGGGCGCCGTGTACCCGGTGATGCATACTCGCTCCTCGTTGCCGGAACCCGACGAGCGATGATCGGCAGGACGTACCCGCATGACCACTGTCCAGGCGGACCCCGAGGCCCCCGCTCCCACGTCCCGACGGTGGCGCCGCTGGCTCCTGGACGGGCTGAGCAGCCAGGCCGCCCGCCACCCCGGGCCGCACGGCACCCCGCCGGCCGAGCACAAGGGCCACTCCTGGTGGCGCGTCATGTGCCTCACCGGTGTCGACTACTTCTCGACGCTGGGCTACCAGCCGGGCATCGCCGCGCTGGCGGCCGGGCTGCTCTCGCCGTTCGCCACCCTGGTGCTGATCGCGCTGACCCTGCTCGGCGCGCTGCCGGTGTACCGCAGGGTCGCCAAGGAGAGCCCGAACGGCGAGGGTTCGATCGCCATGCTGGAGCGGCTGCTGCCGTGGTGGGCGGGGAAGCTGCTGGTGCTGGTGCTGCTGGGGTTCGCCGCCACGGACTTCATCATCACGATGACGCTGTCGGCCGCGGACGCCTCGGCGCATGTCGTGGAGAACCCGTTCGCCCCTTCCCCGCTGCACGGTGCGAACCTCTGGATCACCCTGGTGCTGCTGGCCGCCTTGGGCGCGGTGTTCCTCAAGGGCTTCCGCGAGGCGATCGGCATAGCCGTCGGGCTCGTCGGGACCTACCTCGTGCTGAACGTCGTCGTGCTGGCCGCCGCTGCCTGGCAGGTGCTGTCGCACCCGGTGGTGATCGGCGACTGGTGGGGAGCGATGACCGCCGGGCACGCCTCGCCGCTGGCGATCGTCGGGGTGGCGCTGCTGGTCTTCCCCAAGCTGGCGCTGGGCATGTCCGGCTTCGAGACGGGCGTCGCCGTCATGCCGCAGGTACGGGGCGACGCCACGGACACCGCGGCGCACCCGGCCGGCCGGATCCGCGGCACCCGGCGGCTGCTGACCACCGCGGCGCTGGTGATGAGCGGCTTCCTGCTGCTGTCGAGTCTGGCCACCACCCTGCTCATCCCGCAGCACGAGTTCGAGAGCGGCGGCTCGGCCAACGGGCGGGCGCTGGCCTACCTGGCGCACCGGTACCTCGGCGAGGGCTTCGGCACCGTTTACGACCTGTCCACCATCGCCATCCTCTGGTTCGCCGGCGCCTCGGCGATGGCGGGGCTGCTCAACCTCGTACCTCGGTATCTGCCGCGCTACGGCATGGCGCCGGAGTGGACGCGGGCGGTGCGCCCGCTGGTGCTGATCTTCCTGGCCATCGCCTTCGGTATCACCGTCCTCTTCAACGCCAGCGTCGATGAGCAGAGCGGGGCGTATGCGACCGGTGTGCTGGTGCTGATGCTCTCGGCGTCCTTCGCCTCCACGGTCGCCGCCCGCCACCGCCACCACCGGGCGGCCACCGTCGGCTTCGGCGCGATCACCCTCGTCTTCGGCTACACGCTGGTCACCAATGTCATCGAGCGGCCGGACGGACTGAAGATCGCCCTGCTGTTCATCCTCGGCATCCTGCTGACCTCGTTCGCCTCGCGGGTCCACCGCGCCTTCGAACTGCGCGCCGTGCAGGTCGGCTTCGACGCGACCGCGCGGCGGCTGATCGACGCGGCGCTGGCGGCCGGGCCGCTGCGGGTCATCGCCAACGAGCCCGATGAGCGGGACGAGGCGGAGTACCGGGAGAAGGAGTACAGCCAGCGCGAGGAGACCCATATACCCGACGGCCGGCCGGTGTTGTTCCTGGAGGTCACGGTGGTGGACTCCTCGGACTTCACCACGGAGCTGCACGTCCGGGGCGAGGAGCGCTACGGGGCCCAGATCCTGCGGGTGGAGGGCGCGGGTGTGGCGAACACCATCGCCGCCGTGCTGATGCAGCTGCGCGAGCACACCGGCGAGGTCCCGCACGCCTACTTCAACTGGACCGAGGGCCATCCGCTGAGCCATCTGCTGCGCTTCCTGGTCTTCGGCGACGGCGAGGTCGCACCGGTCACCCGGGAGGTCCTCCGCCGCGCCGAGCCCGACCCGGCCCGGCGTCCGCGGGTTCACGTCGGCTGAGGCCGAGGCCGACCGGCCGGCTCCGGGAGCACGGGCCGGTGTGCCCGCTCCCCCGCCGGCCCGCTGTGACAGGCTGCGCGGAGATGCCCGGCCGGTCCGGCCGGGCCGCAGAGATCGGGAACACCGACCATGAACACCTCGCACCCCACGGGCCGGCCGGCCGTCGGTCCCGCCGCACACCGCGCCGCCGTCGCGACCGAGACCGCCGCGTTCGTGGCGGCGCTGGAGGGCGCGGAGCTGTCGGCCCCCGTGCCCGGCTGCCCGGAGTGGACGCTGCGCGATCTGGTCCGGCACACGGGGAGCGTGCAGCGCCTGTTCTCGGCCCTGCTGCACCGGCTCGTCCAGGAGCCGCCGCGCAGCCGTGAGGTGGAGCTGCAGCTGCCGGCCGCGGACGACGGCTGGGCCGACTGGCTGTCGGCGAGTGCCGCGGTGGCCGCGGACGCGTTCGCCGCCACCGACCCGGATGCCCCGATGTGGGCGTGGGGCGTCGATCAGCACGCCCGGTTCTGGATGCGGCGGATGCTGTTCGAGACGCTGGTGCACCGCACCGACGCGGAGCGCGCGGTCGGCCGCCGCCCCGTGATCGACCCCGCGCTCGCGACCGACGGCGTGGCCGAGTTCCTGACCAACCTGCCGTTCGCCACGTCCTTCGCACCGCACACGGCCCGGCTGCGCGGCAACGGCGAAACCCTCCGCTTCCGGTGCACCGACACCGACGGCGACTGGCTGGTACGGCTCGGCCCGGACAGCTTCCACGCCACACCGCGCACCGGGGACGCACCGGCCGCGGACGCCGGCGTCCAGGCCACCGCGGCAGATCTGCTGCTGCTCCTGTACGGGCGCCTGGACCGCACCGCGGACACCGTCGAGAGGACGGGTGACGAGGAGCTGCTGACGCACTGGTTCACCAACTCGGCGTTCTGAGAAGGGCCTGCCGGTGACCTCCGGCGAAGACGAAGACGAGGACCGCGACGGCGGCCGGCGAGGAACCGCCGGCCGCCGTCGGCGTAACGCTCTGATCACGTCCCGTCGTCCACGCGGTCTCAACGCATCACTACCGCCCGGTAAGCACCGGAGCATCGGCTATACCCAGTAAGCCAGTTGAGGCGTGAAATCGGACAGATAGCGCACATCTCCCGCCTACGGGGGCGTGCGGCCCCGCTCACCTTCGAAGCGCAGGGGATATGGAGATTCGTACCTATCACCCATCTGTTAATCTTCCCGCTCCTGGATGTTCCTCCATGCCGTCCCCCCAAGCACCCCTCGTTCGCCGGGTGCAGCGAGGTGTCCCGTAGTCGTGTACAGCACTCCGTTCTCCCCTGCCGGGGCCAGATCCGCGCGGGCCCGGGTGGGCCTGAGTACAGCTCAGGTCGCCCAGTCCATGACGGCGTGCGGCACGCCGGTCCGCCCCGAGATGGTCGAGGCCTGGGAGTACGGCTCCCAGGTGCCGACCGAGCCGCAGCTGTTCGCCCTGGCGGATGTGCTGTGGTGCCCGCTGACGGTGCTGATGGGTGTCGAGCCGCGGACCCTGGCCGAGCACCGGCAGGCCCGTCAGATGAGCGTGGAGCGGCTGTCGCAGCTGATCGGCATGGACCCGGCGGAGTACTGGGCGGCCGAGTCGGCGCGGCAGTGGAGCGGCGACTACCGGCAGACCAAGGCGCTGGTGGAGGCGCTGGGGCTGTCGCTGCGGAAGCTGATCGGGGTGATGGGCCGGGACGAGGAGCTGTCCGGGCATCTGCGGGCGGCCATCGACGGGCGCTGGAAGTCGCATGTCGGGCCGGTCGCCAAGATCACCACACTGAACAAGACACGGGTGAGCGACGCGCTGCGCACGATGCACGCGGAGTTCGCGGAGTTCTCCGAGCGCTACATGGGGCATGTGGTGGCGCGGAACGACGACTCCCGGCTCAAGGAGGTCGCGGCCGAGCGCTCGGCGTATCTGCGGCGGCTGGTCGACCACTTCTGGGATCTGATCGGGGAGGCGGGCGAGGCGCCGCCGTTCAACACCGTGCCCACCTACTGACGGAGGCCGGTGCGGCACCGGCGAAAACGGGCGGGGAGGGAGCCGGATGTCCGGTTCCCTCCCCGCCCGTTGCCCTTGCCGTGGGCGGACTCAGCGGCCGGGGGCTCCCCAGTCCGGGCCGCCCTGCGGGTGCTGCGGGCCCGGAGCGTGCGGCGGGGCGGGACGGTGGGGCGCCTGCGGGGCGTACGGGTCGGCCGGTCCGGGTGCGCCGTACTGCTCGTGCGGGCCTGCCGCTGCGGGTGCGCCGTACTGCCCGTGCGGGCCCGCCGGTGCGGGGGCACCCGGTGCGGGGGCACCGAACGGCTCGTGGGTGTCCGCCGGTTCGTCGGCCTCGATCTCGTCCCAGTCGATCTCCATCGTCGTGCGGCGGGTGAAGACGTTGAAGAAGAGGTTCAGCAGGACGGCGGTCAGACTGCCGAGCGTGATGCCGCTGTTGAGGACCGCCCGGACGTCCTCGGGCATCCGCTCGAAGAACGGCGCGACCGCCTGCGGCAGCAGCGCGGCGGCGAGGCTGACCGCGAGGATCAGGGCGTTGCGCTCCTCGCGCAGGTCCACCTTGCCGAGGATCTGGATACCGACCGCGGCGACCATGCCGAACATCGCGATCGCGGCACCGCCGAGCACCGGATGCGGAATGGCGGCCACCACACTGCCCGCCTTCGGCAGCAGTCCCATGACGATCATGAAGCCGCCGGCCGCGACCACCACGAAACGGCTCATGATCTTGGACATACGCACCAGGCCGATGTTCTCGGCAAAGGCCACATAGGGAAAGGAATTGAGGATTCCGCCGAGGACGGTGGCGACACCGTCGGCGCGCAGGGCATTGGCGACCGTGCTGTTGTCGACCTTTTTACGGGTGATCTCCCCGATGGCGTAGACGTCTCCGGTGGTCTCCACCATGGTGATCAGCATGACGACGACCATGGCGATGATGGGGAAGACCTCGAACTTCGGCATTCCGTAGTGGAAAGGCGTGCTGACGCCGAACCAGTCGGCGCTCTGCACCCCGCTGAAGTCCACATCGCCGAGGAGCCAAGCGACGCCGGTACCGGCGACCAGGCCGAGCAGGACGGCGAGGCTGCTCAGGTAGGGCTTCCCGATCCGCACCACGACCAGGATGAAGAGCAGGGTGCCCAGCGCGTAGGCGAGGTTCTTGGTGTCGCCGTATTCGGGGTGCCCCTTCAACTGCGCACCGCCGGCCGCGTCCTGGAGCCCCTGGGGTATCAGGGTCAGGCCGATGACGGTGAGGATCGTGCCGATGACGATCGGCGGGAAGTACTTCACCAGCTTGCTGAAGAACGGCGCGAAGAGGAAGGTCGCGATGCCCGCGGTGATCACCGCGCCGTAGACGACGAGCAGACCGGCGGTGCCGCCGCCCGCGCCCAGCCCGATGGCGATCATCGGGGAGACCGCGGTGAAGGTGACGCCCTGGACCAGCGGCAGCCTGGCGCCGATCTTCCAGACGCCGAGGGCCTGGATGATCGAGGCGACACCGCAGGTCAGCAGGTCCGCGTTGATCAGATAGACGAGTTCCTCGCGGGAGAGACCCAGGGCGTTCCCGAGGATGATCGGGACGATCACCGCGCCCGCGTAGAACGCGAGGACGTGCTGGAATCCGTAGAGGGTGAGTTTGCCGACGGGAAGTACCTCGTCGACGGGGTGAGCCCGCTGCTGGGAGAACTGCTCGGGGTCGTGTCGGGAGACTCGTGCCATCTCTGCCTTGCCTTCGGGAGGTAGGTGAATAAGAAGGGACCGGCCCGTCGTGTCCCGGTGGGACGGACGGACCGGCTGGGTCTTACAAAGCCGACGTTCAGCGGTGTTACCGGCACCACGTAGCCCTGCACTGCATTGTGCGTCCCGGGTTCCACAGGACTTCTTCCGGCCGCGCGGCAAATTCCGGCATTTCCATGGAATTTGCTGGTGGGACCAATCGGGGCGTTCACCCTAGTTGACCTGTGCCCTTTCTCGCGAGTAACCGGTCGTATTCGCTCGGACAAAGGGTGATCATGCCCCGAAATGCCGTTTTGTTAAGGGGACTTCGGAGGCCCGGACCCGGCTCCGCGGAGAACAGGCGGAGCCCGGCCCACGGCCGTAGCATTTTGGTATGGCCGAGCGGCAGGACGCGCCCTCCGCGCCGGAACTCGTCATCGAGTCCGACGGCAGCACACAGGTGATGAGCCCCAGCCGCACCTACCACGTCGGGCGGGACCCCGCATGCGAACTCGTGCTGCACGACGCCCGGGTTTCCTGGCACCACGCGGTGCTGCGGACCAAGTCGGGCCACTGGACGGTGGAGGACGAGGACAGCACGAACGGCACGTTCGCCGACGGGCGGCGGGTGCACGAGACCGGGGTCGGGCCGGGCAGCGTCATCCGCTTCGGCAACCCCGCCGACGGGCCGTGTGCGGTGCTCTCCGGGGTGTCACCACCACCGGCGCCGCCCACTCCGCCCACTCCGCCCACGCCGTCGGCCCCGCCACCACCGGCGCCGCCGACCCGCGCCGAGCGGCCCTCCGCCGTCTCGCACCCGGCCGGCACCCATACCTTCCGGCAGCCCAGCTCCGTACGGCCGCTGCCCGCCGCCCGGACCACCCGGATCGGCCGCGCACCCGAGAACGACCTGGTCGTCGACGACCTCTCGGTCTCCCGCCGGCACGCGGAGCTGCGGGCCGGCGCCAAGGGCTTCGAGATCGTCGACCTCGGCAGCCACAACGGCACCTACCTCAACGGGCAGCCGGTGGACCGGGCCCCGATGATCCCCGGCGACATCGTCGGTATCGGCCACTCCGCGTTCGCCCTGGTCGGCGATGAACTCCAGGAGTTCATCGACACCGGCGAGGTCTCGCTGGACGTACAGGACCTGGCCGTACGCGTCGACAACGGCCGCAAGACGCTGATGGAGCAGATGACCTTCCCGGTGGGCGAGAAGACGCTGCTCGCCGTGGTCGGCCCGAGCGGTGCGGGCAAGTCGACCCTGCTCAACGCGCTGACCGGACTGCGCCCCGCGGACGACGGCACGGTGCTCTACGACGGCCGTGACCTCTACCGCGACTACGCCGAGCTGCGCCAGCGCATCGGACTCGTCCCGCAGGACGACATCCTGCATCTTCAGCTGACCGTGCGCCGGGCCCTCAGCTACGCCGCCGAGCTGCGCTTCCCCGAGGACACCGCCAAAGAGGAGCGGCAGGCGCGGGTCGACGAGGTGATCCATGAACTGGGCCTCGACCAGCGGGTGAACCAGCCGATCCACAGCCTCTCGGGCGGCCAGCGCAAGCGGGTCAGCGTGGCCCTGGAGCTGCTGACCAAGCCGTCGCTGCTCTTCCTCGACGAGCCGACCTCCGGGCTCGACCCCGGAATGGACCGCTCCGTGATGCATATGCTGCGCGGCCTGGCGGACGACGGCCGTACGGTCATCGTCGTCACCCACAGCGTGCTGAGCCTGGACGTCTGCGACCGGCTGCTGGTCCTGGCGCCGGGCGGCACCATCGCCTACTACGGACCGCCGCAGGAGGCGCTGTCCTACTTCGGGTTCGAGCAGTGGCCGGAGGCGTTCGAGGCCTTCGAGAACGACAAGGGCCGTGACTGGGCGGGGCGGTTCCGCGCCTCGCCGCAGCACCGGCGCTATGTCTCCGCGGACTCCCATCAGCCGCCGCGCGCCCCCGAGGCCCCGGCGGGCCCGGTGTCCGCGCCCAAGGCACAGAGCTGGGGCAGACAGCTGCACACCCTGGTCCGGCGCTATGCCGCGGCGCTGACCGCCGACCGGACCTTCCTGATCATCATGGTCGCGCTGCCGTTCGTGATGGGCGCGATGGCGCACGCCCTGGCCGGGTCCGCGCTCACCCAGGACTCGGCGGTCAACGCGCTGCTGATCCTGTGCGTCGGCGCGGTGCTGACCGGCGCCGCCAACGCGGTACGGGAGCTGGTCAAGGAGCGGACCATCTATCAGCGGGAGAGAGCCGTCGGCCTGTCCCGCTCGGCGTATCTGATGTCGAAGGTGCTGGTGCTGGGGCTCATCACGATCGTCCAGGCCGTGGTGCTGACCCTGGTGGCGCTGATCGGCGTCAAGCTGAACGCGCCCGGCGGCAAAGGGGTGTTGATGCCGCCACTGATCGAAATCACCCTCGCGGTGGCGCTGTTGGCGTTCACCGCCATGATGCTCGGCCTGTTCGTTTCCGCGCTGGTGCGGAAGGAAGAGGTCACCATGCCGCTGCTGGTGCTGCTCGCGATCGTCCAGGTCGTGTTCTGCGGTGCGCTGCTCAAGCTGAACGGGGTGCCCGTGCTGGAGCAGCTGGCGTGGCTGGTGCCGTCCCGGTGGGCGCTCGGGGCGATGGCGGGCACCATCGATCTGCACCGCATCATGCCGCAGGGCACCGCGGACCCGCTGTTCCAGCACAAGCCGGCGACCTGGCTGCTGAACATGGGGATGATGATCGTGCTCTCCCTGATTCTGGGCTTCGTGGTCACCAAGCTGCTGCGGCGGCACGAGCCAGAGATCATGCGCAAGTAGTGCCGAGGAGCCGTCTGTGACCTCTCCGGAATTCCTCCCCAGTCATGTCGTCCCGCCGGAGGGGATGGCGAGCTGGTCGGCGCCGGACACCACCCGGCCGTCGGCACCGCTCGATCCGCTGCTGCCGGTCCAGATCGTCGACCGCCGCGGCGACTGGGCCCTGGCGTTGTGCTCCAACGGCTGGTCGACCTGGGTCGACGGCCGGCTGCTGCTGGCCGTGCCGCGGGAACCGCCGGCCGCCCAACAGGGCGCCGCCCGGACCGCGGACCCCCGCCCACTGCTGGGCGCCGCGGAGGGTGAACTGAGCCGGTACCGGAAGCTGATCGAGGAGCTGGCCGCCGGACAGCTGGACGGCGAGTCGTTCAGCCGGCGCACCCGGGGCACCCGGCTGGGCGTGGTGGCCGACGGCGACGCGGTCTGGCTCTACGACGCCCGGCACGAGCGGTGGTGCTACTGCGACGGGGTGTCGCTGCAGACGTACGCGGTGACGGCGGGGCCGTCGTCACGGTCCGGGGAGCGTCCGGGGTCCGGGGCGGAGCCGGCGGCACCGGACCCGGCGGGAGGGGAAGCGGAGGTGCCGGGAGCGGCGGCCGATCCGCCGTCCGCCAGGGAACCCGGCCCGGAACCTGGCCCCGAGGCATCAGGTCCTCCGGAGGGGCCGCCCGCGCCGCCGCCGACCCGCGCGATGCACCCCGGTGAGCGGCCGCCCACGCCGCCGAACCCTGTGGGTGACATCCGGTGAACGGCGAGGACGGCCGGTCCCACGAGCGCTCCACCGCTCCCGACTCCTCGGGGCTGCGCGGGCGGCGGATCGCCGAGTACCTGCTCCAGGACGAGATCGGCCGGGGCGGGATGGCGGTGGTCTACCGTGCGGAGGACCTGCGGCTCGGCCGTACCGTCGCGGTGAAGCTGCTGGCGCCCGAACTCGCCCGGAACGACACCTTCCGGCAGCGCTTCGCCCATGAGTCGCGGGTCGCCGCGGCGATCGACCACCCGCACATCGTGCCGGTCTTCGAGGCCGGGGAGACCGAGGGCGTGCTCTTCATCGCGATGCGCTACGTCCAGGGGCGGGACCTGCGGGCACTGCTCGACCGCGACGGGCCGCTGTCCCTGGAGACCGCCTGCCGGATCGCCCTCCAGGTGGCCTCCGCGCTGGACGCCGCGCACGCGCACGACCTGGTGCACCGGGACGTGAAACCGGGCAACATCCTGATCGCCGAGGGCACCGACAGCGACCGCCCCGAACACGCCTACCTCACCGACTTCGGTCTGACGAAGAAGTCCCTGTCGCTGACCGGGTTCACCAGCGTCGGCCAGTTCGTCGGCACGCTGGACTACGTGGCGCCGGAGCAGATCTCCGGCCGCCCGGTGGACGGCCGCTGCGATGTCTACAGCCTGGCCTGCGTCCTGTTCGAGATGCTCACAGGGGCGCCGCCGTTCCGCCGCGACGACGACATGGCGCTGCTGTGGGCGCATCAGTACGACCCGCCGCCCGCCATGACACAGCTGCGGCCCGATCTGCCGGAGACGGTCGACGCGGTGTTCGCGCAGTCCCTGGCCAAGGCCCCGGAGAACCGCTACGAGACCTGCCGCGGTTTCGTGGCGGCGCTGCGCGCGGCCGGCCGGGCCACGGTCCCCCCGACGCCGGCCGGCACCCCCCAGCCCCACCCCATGACCCAGGTCGACGTCCCGGCGGACCCGGGCGGCCGGCGCAGCGCGGCGCCGCCGCCACCGCCACGCTGGGCGACCCCGATGTTCCCGGGCCGCGCGGGGTAGCGGGCGCCGGCCGTCACGGCTTCGGCGCCCCCGGCGGCTCCGGCGCCCCGGGCGGCTCCGGTGCCCCGGGCGGCTCCGGTGCCCCGGGCGGCTCCGGTGCCCCGGGCGGCTCCGGTACCTCACCCCGATGCCGTACGCCCCGCGCCGCCAGGCCGCCGAGGGAGCCCATCACCAGCCCCCAGACCAGGCCCACCCCCACCAGCCGGGGCAACTGGGGCTCCAGCGTGACCTCGCCGCCCAGGTCGCCGCCGAGGTCGCCGATGCCGATCACGGAGAGCCCGTAGTGGGCGGAGATCCGGGTGAGCAGACCGACGGCGAAGAGGGTGACCGCCAGTGCCACCGCCATCTCGGCCCCGTGCCGCCACGCGGGCCGCCGGACCGGGGAGCGGACCGCCGCGGTGAAGGCGGCGGCGAACAGCACCACGGCCGCCACCGCCACCAGCAGCCAGGCCCGCCGGTCGTGTTCGGCGAGTGACCCGAGGTCGAGGGTGCGCTGCCCGTGGGTGCGGAGCACCTGGTCGAGGAGGTTCGGCAGGGGCAGTCCCAGCGCCTTGTCGACATGCCCCACCCAGGCGCCGCCGGTGCCGATGCCCAGCGCCATCCAGGCCAGGTTGGGCAGCCCGAGGAAGATGACCGCGAGGGTCTGGGCCGGGCGGTCGTTGGTGATCAGCTCGACCACGCCGGCGACCAGCCCGATCACGGCGTAGCCGAGCAGCGTCAGCACCATGGCGAACGCGGGTGGCCGTACGGAGTCCTGATAGTGCAGCAGCCGGGGTGAGAGCGGGGCGCGGCGGGAGACGAGGAAGGTCAGCGCGAGCAGCGCCAGCACCCACAGCAGCCCGACGGCGAGCGTCGCGGGCACCTCGGCGCGGAAGCCGACGGTGGGGGTGGCGCCCAGCTCGCTGCCGATCTGCTCGGCGAGGTCGTTACCCACCGAGATCCGGAAGCTGTGCCGGGCGGCGAGCGAGACCAGCAGCAGAAGTACCAGCCAGCACACGGCCGTACGGGCGATCCTGGCGAGCAGCTCCCGGGTGCCGGCCACCGCCCGGTGGCGCAGCGGCAGCAGGAAGACGGCGGCGAGCGCCAGCGCTCCGGCGAGCGTGACCGACAGCGGTACGACGTCCAGGCCGGCCCGGGCCTCGGCGATGACCCCGGCGTCGCCGGACAGCCCCACCGAGCCGCCGGCCGCGACGAGCACGGTGGCCGCGACCACGGACGGGAACGCCCCGCCGGGGAGGTCCGCGGCGCCCGCCGCCCACAGGCCGATCACGGCGACCACGATCATGCTGACCATGCCCGCCACGGCCGCGCCGAGGGCCTGGGCCCAGGCCCGGACGGCGGGCGGTGCGCCATGGGAGCGGTCCGGGCCCGGGGAACCGGCTGACGCGGGGCCTCGCATCTGGCTCAACCTCTTTTCTGCCGGTCACGGGACCGCGGTACATACGGTCCCGCGGTGGGATGGCGCATGCGCCGACGGGCGGCGGAGGTGCTCCGTCCCCGCCGCGGAACACGCGTTTCCGTGCGACCACCGCAGGGACGGCATGCACGCCCCACCGTAAGCAGCGACGTGCCGCCCCGCTTGCGGACGGCGCAACCCCCGGGCACACAATGTCCTTGACATCGACAAACTCGGGCAAAATTCGCATAGCCGGATGGCCCACACGCGTCGGAAGAGGCACCCGTGACATCTCCCCCGCCGCCTGACAGCCACCCGACAGGACCGCCGTCGGGCCCGCTCTCCGGTACGCCGTCCAGTCCCGGGCACGAGCCGACCCAGGTGGGCTCCTGGCCCGGTCAGGCACAGCCGGAGGAGCCCACCGCGCCCGGTTACCAGCAGCCTCCGCCGGGCGGACCCGGCAAGGGCGGCGGGGGCGGCGGCGGAGGCGGCGGGGGCGGCCGCGGCGGAGGTGCCGGCGCCGGCGGGCCCTGGTGGAAGTCCGTGCCGCGGGTCGCGCTCATCGCGGGCGCGGTGGTCGTGGCCGTGGTCCTCATCATCGTCTTCACCCGTCCGGGCGGCGGCACCAGCGAGGTGTTCGCCCAGCCGGCCGCCTCCACCGGCCCGGACCCGGTCACCAAGTCGTCGGCGGCCGAGTCCGCTCCGCTCCCGTCCGCCACGCCGAGAAAGCCGTCCGGCGGCGGGCACAGCGAGTTCTCCGGCGCGACGCCCGGCCTCTACGGCGGTACCGAGAACAGCGCGAGCTGCGACGTCGAGAAACAGATCAGCTTCCTGTCCGGCGACGCCGCCAAGAACCGCGCGTTCGCCGGGGTCCTGGGCAAGCAGCCGAACGACGTCCCGTCCTACCTGCGGTCGCTGACGCCCATTCAGCTCACCTATGACACCCGGGTCACCAACCACGGCTTCAAGGACGGCAAGGCGACCACCTTCCAGTCGGTCCTGCAGTCCGGCACCGCGGTCATGGTCGACTCGTACGGCGTGCCGAGGGTGCGGTGCAAGTGCGGAAACCCGCTGACACCGCCGACGGCGCTCAAGGGGAACGTGAAGACCGTCGGCAGCCCGTGGCCCGGATACCAGTCCTCGAACTCGGTCGTCGTCACCCCCGCGAAGTCCAAGATCAAGGAATTCACGCTGCGCGACCCGAAGACGGGCACCTGGTTCAAGCGCCCGGCCGGCACCACCGGTTCCGAGGACCACCCGACGACCGCACCGCCCGAGACGCCCAGCGGGCCCGCGTCGTCCCAGCCCCCGCCGGGCCAGTCACCCCCGTCCGGCCAGACCAGCCCCGGGACCACCGAACAGCCCACCGGGGGCACCGGCACCTCGCCGTCGGAGACCGGCGGGACGGCGACCACCGGTGGCCCGACCGACACCTCCAACGGCGGCAGCACCGGGACCAGCACCGGCGAGACCAGCACGGGGACCACCGGCCAAAACACCACCGGCAGCAGCACCACCGGGAACACCACGGGCCAGAACACCACGGGAAACACCACCGGTGACCACACCACCGGGAACACGACCGGCGACAACACCACCGGCGGTCAGTCGGCCCAGGGCGGGGCCACCGGCGGCGGGTCCTCCTGACGCCGGGACACATCGGAGGCCATACGAGGCGGCGGGCGGCCGGAAGGCCGTCCGCCGCTCTTTCGCGGTACCGATATCGAACTGTGTCCTATTCCTTCGGTGCACGGAACAACCACTTCGGCGGACAAACCCTCTGCTAAGGCGGCGGGCGCATTGGCGGCCCTCGACGGCCACCCCTCACAGGGCCGGGCCCCGCCACTGCCTGTTGTTCTGCTTTGGAGGGAACCCCCGTGCACGCCGGACCACGTCGCCACTCCGCCCGGTTGATACCCGTCCTGACCGCGGCAGCCGCGCTGCTGTCCGCCTGCGGGCCCGGTACTGAAGCGTCGAAGGCGGACCAGCCGGCGGCCAAGGTGACCGTCACGCCGGCGGCCGGGAACTCCCCGGCCAAGCTCGGCTCGGAGATATCCGTACGGGCCGAGGGCGGCAAGCTCACCTCGGTCGAGGTCGAGAACGACAAGGGCGGCAAGGTCGCCGGAGAGCTGTCCGGCAACGGCGCGGCATGGAAGTCGGACGGCAAGGTCATGCCGGACACCACGTACACCGTGCGGACGAAGGCCAAGTCCGACGGGGGCAAGGAGTCCTCGGCCACCTCGAAGTTCACCACGGAGAAAGCCGGCAAGGTCAACAAGCTCACCAACACCCCGTCCGGCGGGCAGACGGTGGGCACCGGAATGCCGGTCTCCATCCTCTTCGACAACCCGATCGCGAAGGACCGGCAGGCCGAGATCGAGAGGGCGCTGAAGGTCACCACCGAGCCGAAGGTCGAGGGCTCCTGGGGCTGGGTCAAGGACTACTCCGGCAAGGACCGGATCGACTGGCGGCCCAAGGACTACTGGCCGTCCGGCACCAAGGTCTCCGTGAAGGGCGCGCTGTCCGGCATCAACTCCGGTGACGGCGGCTGGTTCGCCCGGGACTACAACTTCGGATTCCGCATCGGCGCCGACCACAAGGCCGTCATCGACGTCCCCTCGCACACCCTGACGATGTACGAGAACGGCAAGAACGTCGGCAGCATCCGCGGCTCCGCCGGTTCCCCGCAGGACCCGACCCGCGGCGGGGTGCACACCGTCCGCAGCAAGAACGCGGCCGAGACGATGGACTCCGCCACCATCGGCCACGGCAACGAGTGGATGCTGGACTCCAAGTGGGTCACCCACCTCACCGCGTCCGGGACCTTCCTGCACTCCGCCCCGTGGAACAAGTCGATCGGCGTGGAGAACAACAGCCACGGCTGCTTCGGCATGACCACCTCGGACGCCAAGCGGGCCTACGACTTCCTGACCATCGGCTCCACGGTCGAGGTGAAGGGCACCACCAACACCAACAAGACCGATGTCGGCAACGGCCTGGAGGTCTGGCAGGAGAACTGGCAGCAGTGGCAGCAGCGCAGCGCGCTGCGCTGACCCGGCCGGGCACCCCGCCGCGCTGAAGCAACCACCGGACGCCGCCGACCCGATCACCGGGCGGCGGCGTTCCGCGTGGGTCAGCGGATCTCGGTCGCCGTACGGCGGTAGGTGGAGCGCCGGTCGTCGATCTCGGCCCAGCGGTCGCCGTAGACGTTCTCGGTGATGCCCGGCTGCCGCAGGAAGTCGTGCGGGAAGCCGAGCGGCACCGCGCTGGTCCGGTCGAGCCGGGCCAGCGCCTCGGCGTCCAGCGTGACGTCGACGGCGCCGAGGTTGTCGCGGAGCTGGCTCTCCTTGGTGGCGGCGATGATCGGGACGATGTTCCCGGGCCGGCTGCGCAGCCATGCCAGGGCCACCTGTGCGGGGCTCCAGCCGCCCTGCTCGGCGACCTCCAGCACCGCGGTGACGGTCTCCTCCTCGTTGTGGTCCCGGGTGACGCCGCCGTCCACGCTGTCCAGACGGCCGGTCTCCCCGCGGCGGTACTTGCCGGTGAGCTTGCCGGCCGCGAGCGGCGCCCAGGCCAGCACGGCCAGATCGAAGGCGCGGGCCTGCGGGAGCAGTTCCCGCTCCGGTGTCCGCTCCAGCAGGTTGTAGCGCAGCTGCGAGCCCGCGAACGCGGTCCACCCGCGCAGCTCGGCAAGGGTGTTGGCCTGCGCGATCTCCCAGGCGGGCCAGTCGGACACCCCGACGTAGAGCACCTTGCCCGAGCGCACCACGTCGTCCAGCGCCCGCATCACCTCCTCCACGGGCGTGTAGTTGTCCCGGGCATGCACCCACAGGACATCGAGGTGGTCGGTGCGCAGCCGGTCCAGGCTCTCCTCCACCGACCGGACCAGGCTCTTGCGGTGGTTGCCCGCAGCGTTCACATCGCCCATGCGGGTCGCGCAGGTGTACTTGCTCGCCAGGACGAAGCGGTCCCGCCGGCCGTCGAGCAGCTCCCCGAGAATCCGCTCGGAGGCCCCGTCGGTGTAGTTGTTGGCGGTGTCGATGAAGTTCCCGCCCGCGTCGGCATAGAGGTCCAGAATGCGGCCGCTGGTGTCCTTGGCGGCGCCCCAGCCCCAGTCCTCGCCCATGGTCATGGCTCCCAGAGCCAGCTCGCTGACCCGCAGACCGGTCCTGCCGAACAGTGTGTAGCGCACGAGGTTCCCTTCGTTCCGCGACGGCGGTAAGTCGTGGGTCCACGCTAGGAGCTGGAGCGCACTCCAGGGCAAGGCGCGCGCCGTCGTGGTGCCCCCGGCGGGGGCCGCGCCGACGGCCCGTACGAAAGGCCGGGGCGCCCGCCAGGCCGGCGGGCGCCCCGTTCTCCGCCGGCGGGAACCGGCGGAATGAGCTTTGTGGAGCGGGCCGTTGGCCGCTCAGCCCGTGATGAGGGCCGGGTCGCTCACGCCCGGCTGACCGTTCTCCACATGGCCGGCGAACCGGCGCAGGAAGGTGCGGTCCGTGTCGGAGGTGACCGACAGGTCGTACCAGCGCTTGCTGGCGCGCAGGTCGAAGGAGTGCTTGACGGTGGCGCCCGCGCGGACCGGGAAGGTCTCGCCGGCGCCGCCGTAGGCCTGGGTGACGGTGAGGTGGCAGTCGGTGCGGCCGGGGTTGGTCAGGGTGAGTTCGACGCGGCCGGTGGTCGCGTCATGGCGGGCGGTGACCTCGGGGCCGGTCTTCTTGCCGTCGCCCTTGAAGGTGCGCAGGAAGCCGTTCGGGCCGAAGACGGTCAGGTCGTAGACACCCTTGGAGTGGGCGGTGTTCCAGGTGTCGGAGATCTGCTTGCCGGCCTCCGTGGTGTACGACCAGGGGCCGTCGGTGCGGTTGCCGGCGGTGACGGTGAAGCAGGCACCGGCCTTGTCACCACTCTTGAAAGTGAGGGTGTAGCGGCCGGTGTCGGCCGTCGCGGACCCGTTGACGAGCGGCTCGTACGGCAGCGGACGGGCGGGGCGCGAGCCCGGCTCCTGCTTGGGCAGCACCGGGTTGGCCGGCGGCTTCGGCACGTAGCTGTCGTGCCGCTCCTTGTCCGGCGGCTGGTAGCCGTCGGTGGCGGGGAGCGAGGCCGGCTTGGTGTTCTCCAGGCTGAAGTCGAAGGCGGCGGTCAGATCGCCGCAGATGGCGCGCCGCCAGGGCGAGATGTTGGGCTCGTGGACGCCGAAGCGGCGCTCCATGAACTGGATGATGGAGGTGTGGTCGAAGACCTGGGAGCAGACGTAGCCGCCGGTGCTCCAGGGGGAGACGACGATCATCGGGACGCGCTGGCCGAGGCCGTAGGGGCCGGCGGCGTACTTGGCGTTGCCGCCGAAGCTGTCGAGGGTGGTGTCCACGGTCGACTTGCCCTGGTCGGCGGAGGCCGGCGGGAAGGGCGGGAGGACGTGGTCGAAGTAGCCGTCGTTCTCGTCGTAGGTGATGAGCAGCGCGGTCTTGCTCCACACCTCGGGGTTGGAGGTGAGCGCGTCCAGCACCTGGGAGACGTACCAGGCGCCGTAGTTGGCAGGCCAGTTGGGGTGTTCGGAGAAGGCCTCGGGGGCGGCGACCCAGGAGATCTGGGGCAGCTTGTCGGCCTTCACATCGGCCCTGAGCCGGTCGAAGTAGCCGTCGCCCTGCTTGGCGTTGGTGCCGGTGCGGGCCTTGTCGAACAGCGGGTCGCCGGGCTTGGCGTCGCGGTACTGGTTGAAGAAGAGCAGCGAGTTGTCGCCGTAGTTGCCGCGGTAGGCGTCCTCGATCCAGCCCCACTTGCCGTCCGCGTCCAGGCCGTCACCGATGTCCTGGTAGAACTTCCAGGAGATCCCGGCCTTCTCCAGCCGCTCCGGGTAGGTCGTCCAGCTGTACCCGGCTTCCTCGTTGCCGAGGACCGGGCCGCCGCCCGAGCCGTCGTTGCCGACGTGGCCCGTGTACATGTAGTAGCGGTTGGGGTCGGTCGCCCCGATGAACGAGCAGTGGTACGAGTCGCAGATGGTGAACGCATCGGCGAGCGCGTAGTGGAACGGGATGTCCTTGCGCGTCAGGTGGGCCATCGTCCCGGCGGTCTTGGCCGGGATCCAGTTGTCGTACTTGCCGTTGTTCCAGGCCTTGTGGCCGCCCGCCCACTCGTGGTCCAGACCCTCGATGAACTGCATGCCGAGGTTCTCGGCGTCCGGGTGGTAGGGCAGCACCTCCTTGTCGCCGTCCGGCTGGTGCCAGACGGACTTCCCGCTGTCGAGGATGAGCGGGCGCGGGTCACCGAAGCCGCGTACGCCCTTCATCGAGCCGAAGTAGTGGTCGAAAGAACGGTTCTCCTGCATCAGCACGACGATGTGCTCGATGTCCTTGAGAGATCCGGAGCGTCGCTTGGCGGGGATGGCGGCGGCACGGGCGATGCTGCTCGACAGGGCCGAGGCGCCCGCGGTGGCGCCGGCTATCTGGAGGAAACGCCGTCGATTCAGTTCAGACATGGGCTGGGGAACCTCTTCGGGTGTGGGGGAGTTGGCGAAATGACGGGTGGTGTGCGGTTGTGTGTGGAGTGGTGCGGAACCACGGTTCAGCAGAGTGTTCCAAGAGGAACGAGTGCCAGGGAAGGGGGGGTGTCGCAGGTGTGACACATCGCGGTACGTGCGACGAACTTGCTGGTCGGGGACGCCGTACAGTCGGAACTGGAGCATTTCGGACAAGGAGGACGTGATGGGCCGGGGCAACGAGGGACAGGCGGACGGGGACGCCACGGAGCGGCCGCCGTACGAGGTCGCGGACGGCAACGCCGCACAGGCCGAGGCCTGGAACGGCGACAGCGGCCGGTACTGGGTCCGCCGGCGCGCACACCAGGAGAGGCGCTACGGCCGGCTCACCCCGCGGCTGCTGGCGGCGGCCGGAATCCGGGCGGACAGCCGGGTGCTGGACCTCGGATGCGGCAGCGGCGGGACGACCCTGGAGGCGGCGCGGGCCGCCACCGAGGGCACGGTGCTCGGTGTCGATCTGTCCGGGACGATGCTGGCCGAGGCCCGGAAGCAGGCCGCGGCGGCCGGACTTGCGCAGGTCGCCTTCGCCCAAGGGGACGCTCAGGTCCATGACTTCGGGGACGCCGCGTTCGATGTCGTGATCAGCCGCTTCGGGTTGATGTTCTTCGCCGATCCGGAGGCCGCCTTCAGCAATCTCGCCCGCGCCCTGCGCCCCGGCGGCCGGCTGGCCTTCCTGTGCTGGCGGGATCTGGCGCAGAACCCGTATCTGACCGTGCCGTTCGGGGCCCTCGCCCCGTATGCGGGACAACCGGACTTCGGCGCTCCGGGCGAGCCGGGGCCCTTCTCGCTCGCCGACGCCGGCCGCATCACGGCGCTGCTGGAGGGCGCCGGATTCGACGGGATCTCGGTCGGGGCGGTCGACGAACCGATGTGGATGGGCGCCGACGAGGACGACGCCGTGGCGTCCCTGACCGCGATGCCGCTGGCGCGGAAGATGCTGGACCAGCTCGGCGACGAGGCGAGGAAGAGCGCGCTCACCGCGCTCCGGGACACCCTGGCCGCCCACCGGGGCGAGGACGGCGTCAGGCTCGGCTCCGCGGCGTGGCTGGTGACGGCCGGACGGCGGTAAGGGGCCCGGCACTCCCCCACCGGGCCCCCTCCCGTACGGGACGGAGGTGGCCCTCCCCACCCCGAGGGGCAGGGAGGGCCACCCGCCGGATCAGCCCATCGCCGCCGCCGGCCGGCCGACCGCGGCCAGCCGGCCCGTGCGGTGCAGTCCGTACAACGCGGCACTACAGCCCAGGCCCAGCGCCAGGAGGGCCATCCAGGGCAGCGCGGGCACGCCGGCCGACCGGGAGGCGTCCAGTGCGGCACCGGTGAGCAGATTGCCGAGGGTGATGCCGATCCCGCAGATGGTGTTGTAGAGCCCGTAGTGGGTCGCCACCAGGCGGTTGCCGGACAGCCGGACGATGGTGTCCATCTCGAACGGGTAGGTGATCATCGTCCCGAGGGCGAGCAGCAGCGCACAGAGCGCCGGCGGGACGGCCGCCAGGGCCCAGCGGCCGGGGCCGCCGGCCGGCACCGGCAGCGCCGCGGCGGCCAGCAGCGGGACGAACGCCAGCCCCATGGTCAGCAGGCCCCGGGCCAGGGCGCGGCCCGCCGTCATCCGGGCCTTGCACCAGCGGGTCACCCTGGTCTGCCCCAGGATGGTGCTCAGCCCGGACACCGCGAACAGCCCGGCCACCGCCGCGGTGCCGAACTCCCCGTCGCCGCCCAGCCGTCGTACCTCCAGCGGCAGCGCCAGATAGACCTGGAACGACAGCACATACGAGCCGATCATGGCTCCGGAGAACAGCAGGAACGGCGGGTTGGCCAGCACCTCCCGCCACTGGGACAGCAGCCCCGTCCGCCGGGTGGCGTCGTCGGCTGGCGCGGCCTCGTCCCCGCGGGCCGGCAGCGCGCGGATCTGCACGACGCTCAGGAACGCGAAGATGCCGGCCGAAACCAGGCAGGTGACCCGGAAGTTGACGCCGGTGAGCACCATCCCCACCAGCGGACCGAGCAGGATGCCCGCCTGGTAGAAGACGTTGAACAGGGCGAACGCCTCCAGCCTCCGGTCGCCCGCCGCGGCGGCCAGATAGGCCCGCACCGCCGGGTTGAACAGTGCGCCGGCCAGCCCGGTGGCCGCGGACGCCGCCAGCAGCGCGGGCAGCGAGTCCACCAGCCCGAGCGTGGCGAACCCGAGCGTCCGCAGCACACAGCCGGCCACGATCAGCGGCTTGTAACCGAACCGGTCGGCCAGTGTGCCGCCGACCAGGAACATCCCCTGCTGGCTGAAGTTGCGGACCCCCAGCACCAGCCCGACCAGCCAGCCCGCCAGGCCGAGCGTCCCGGACAGATGCGCGGCCAGATAGGGCATCAGCATGTAGAAGCCGAGGTTGATGGTGAACTGATTGACCATCAACATCCGGGCGCTGCGGTCGTAGGAGCGGAACTGGGTCAGCATGCCGGTCACCGGACCTCCCGCGTGCCGTGGGCGGCGGTGTCGCCGGACGGGTCCTGCGCGCCGGCCGGAACCGCCGCGCCGTCCTCCGCGCGTGACGCAGCCGCCGCTCCCGACGGGCCGAGCGGATCGACGACCTGCGCGCACCGGCTCCAGGTGGTGACCTCCCGCTCCCCCAGCCGGCTGAGGGTCTGCGGCTCGTCCGCGGGCGGGGAGTCGAGCAGGTGGTGGGCGGCGCAGTACTGGTCGTCGTACACGGTGCTCAGGTAGCGCTGCGGTCCGTCGGGGAAGACGGCCGCGATACGGGTGCCGGCCGGCTCGGTCCGGCTCAGCCAGCCGGCGACCAGCGCGACCGCTCCGACGCTCCAGCCGCCGGTGGCGTAGTGCGAGGACGCCAGCGTGCGGCAGGCCCAGACGGCTTCGCCGGGTGCGACCCAGTGCACCTCGCTGAACTGGTCGTAGGCGACATTGCGCGGATAGATGCTCGATCCCAGCCCGCGCATCAGCCGGCTCCGCGCGGGCTGTCCGAAGATGGTCGAACCGATGGTGTCGACGCCGACGAGCCGCAGCTGCGGGTAGAGCTGGCGCAGCACCCGGGACACCCCGGCGGAGTGCCCGCCGGTGCCCACACTGCACACCAGGACGTCGATATGGCCCAGCTGGGAGGCGAGTTCGAGAGCGAGCGGCAGATAGGCGGTGGTGTTGTCGGGGTTGTTGTACTGGTCCGGGCACCACGAGCCGGGGTGCGCCGCGAGCAGTCCGCGCACCCGGTCGCGGCGGGCCTGCTGCCAGCCGCCGCTGGGGTGCGGCTCGGCGACGATCTCGACCTGTGCGCCGTACGCGGTCAGCAGCCGGGTCATCGAGGACTCCAGTCCGGGGTCGGTGACCAGGCTGACCGGGTGGCCGTGGACCATTCCGGCGAGCGCCAGGCCGAGGCCCAGGGTGCCGCTGGTGGATTCGATGATCCGGGCGCCGGGCTGCAACTCGCCGCGGGCGCGGGCCCGTTCGACCATGTGCAGTCCGGGCCGGTCCTTGATGCCGCCCGGGTTGCGTCCTTCGAGCTTGGCCCAGAAGCCGCGGCCGGGCGGGGTGAGCGGCTCGGAGATGTGCAGGACGGGGGTGTTGCCGACCAGGCCGGGGATGCCGGAGGCGGGGGCCGGGCCCGGCGTCGGGGCGGTGGGGATGGCGGGAGAAGGGCTGGCGGGAGAGACGGAGCGGGCCGCCGTGGGCAGAGAGTTCATCATGGGCTCTCGTTCGGTGGTGAGGGATGCAGGGGCGCTCATCTCGCGCCGGCCGGGGTGGCCGGACGCGACGGCGGGCTCCTATATCCGGCACCGGCAGAGGGCCGCGAGAGTGGACCGGCCACCGCGTACCGGTCTGCGCCGCCCCGACCGGCTCCCCGCGGCCGGGCGCCGGCCGGCCACGGCGTGCACGGCCCCCGCGAGGACGGCGGGCGCCGCGGCCCCCTCCGCCCCGGTGGCGGGCCGGCCTTCCGGGAGATGCCCGGACCGGCCGGGCGCACAGGTGGAGTCGTGATGCCCGTCGTCCGCCCCGGCGGTCGCCCGGTCGGGCACGACGGCCACGGACACGGACGGGCCCGACGACACCGCCGCCACAACGGGCGCCCGGTGATGACTGTCGGCACACGGGAGCACCATGGCCAGCAGTCCGGCTACCAGGAGCAGCAGGACGGCGGGGCGCCTACCGGGGCGGGGGCGGGAGCGACGTAAGCGGGCGCCACCGGGCTCGTAGGAACCGGTCAGGAAGCGTGGGGCACTACGGAAGAGGGGACGAAAGGGACGGCACAACGGGACGCGGAACGGCACAGGTTCTCCGTGAGACCGCCGTCGCGGCGGAGCGGCACACGCTCACGGGCGGACGGCATCGGCAGGGGCGATCCGGAGTCGGCCGGAAATCTAGACCTGCTGCACGACGGACTCCGCCGCACCACGCAACGGAGGCAGGGCGGCGCGGCCGCCCGCGAACGCCCCGGAACGGCCCTGCGTGGGCGGCTGCCAGGAGGAAACCGCGGAGGGAGTGGGGCACGGCAGCGCCAAAGCGGCGCCCTGCTGCGGCTGGCCCGACACACACAGCTCGTCGGAGTGCTGCCCGGGGTCGTCCGGCTGGCCGGAGTGACCTGAGTGGCCTGGGTGTTCGGGGGCGAGCCAGGTGTCGTGCTCCGCCACGACGGCGGACGCCGCGACCGGCAGGGCGTTCACCAGATGGCCTTCGGCGGTCTCGGCCCGCGCCCCGTGCGCGACCAGCACGCTGATCAGCAGGGCGGCCAGCCACAGCACGCGCAGCGGAACCGCTGAACCGCGGCTCCACATCCTGCCGTTGGCCGGGCTGAGGGCCGACCTGACCGTTGCCATGGCGTGATCGTAACCGTGACGGACGGCCGATGCCGGTATCCCCGCGCCCACCGGTGCATCTCAGCGGCGAGGCGCGAGCGGGGTGTCCGCGCCTCGCCGGCTTCCTTGACGGTGTGCCCGGCCGGCTACACCGCGGTGGGCACCGCGGACGAGACCGCCGGCGCGGCCTCGGTCGCGGCCGCCGCGGCGGATTCCGGCACGGGCTCGACGAGCGGCTCGACCGGTACGGGCGGGGGAACCGCCGGCTGGCCCTTCGCGTCGGGCACGCTGCGCAGCGGGGTGCGGCTGGTCAGCGGCGCCTTGCGGGCCGCCTCGACGCGCCGGGTGAACCAGATGACCTTGCCATCCGGGGTGCCGCAGGTGCCCCAACTGTCGCTCAGTGCCGCCACTCTGGAGAGCCCCCCGCCGCCCGCGCTGAGCAGCTTCGGCAGCCGTGGCCCCTGGTCGGCGACGGAGGCCGTGAGATGACGGCCGGTCCAGCGGAGTTCGACGACGCACGGGGCGTCCGGGCCGATATGGCGATGGACGTTGGTCAGGAGTTCCGCCACTCCCCGGCACACGGGCGGGATATGCAGCTCAAGATCCCAGTACCGCAGGTGCGCGGCCAGGATCCGCCGGATCTGCGGCACGCGCTCCGCCGAAGCATGCAGTTCGACCGTGTAGTGCCGGTCGCCGGGAAGTGTCATGTCGTGGCTCCTCACCGCGAGGCTCACGCCCTTCACCTCGTTGGACCAACGAACCCCGAAACACGAAGAGTGAGCATTAATCACGTATGGGTCATTTGTCATGGTGACCCGGCGGGACGGGTTCCGCAACTGATCTTGGTCTATCGGAGTCCGCCGGTCCGGTCCGCTCCCGGCCGGTCCGGCAACCGCGGCAGCAGCTTGTCCGGGGTGAGCGGGAGGTCGCGCAACCGGACTCCGGTGGCGTGCCACACGGCGTTGGCGAGGGCCGCCGCGGTGCCGACGATGCCGATCTCCCCGATGCCCTTGCTGCCCATGGGGTTGAGGTGCGGGTCCTCCTCCTCCAGCCAGTACGCCTCGATCCGCGGGACGTCGGCGCAGGCCGGGACGTGATAGGCGGCCAGATCACGCTCCGCGAAGTCGCCGAACGCGGGGTCCAGGCCGCTGCCCTCCATGAGCGCCATCCCCAGGCCCATCGTCATCCCGCCGATGAACTGGGAGCGCGCCGTACGGGAGTTGAGGATGCGGCCGGCGGCATAGACACCCAGCATCCGCCGCATCCGGACCTCTCCGGTGACGGTGTCGACCTGCACCTCGGCAAAGGTGGCGCCGAAGGCGTGCCGGGCGTACGGGGAACGCCGGGACGTCTCCTGACGGGTGTCGGCGGCGGCCGTGAGCCCGTCGGCCGGGAGCGGTCCGACGTGGTCCCGCAGCCGGTGCCGCAGCTCCGTACAGGCCTTGTGGACGGCCCAGCCCCAGGAGGCGGTGCCCGCGGAGCCGCCGGCCAGCATCGCGGGCGGCAGATCGCTGCTGCCGATCTCGATGTCGATCCGGTCGTCCGGCACGGCCAGGAGGCCGGCGGCGAGCTGCGCGAGCACGGTGCGGGCACCGGTGCCGATGTCGGTGGCGTTCACCCGGATGCGGTAGCTGCCGTCGGCGGCGGCGTGCGCCTCGGCGGAGGTCGGGGCGATGAGGACGGGGTAGGTGGCGGCGGCGACACCGGTGCCCAGCAGCAGAGCGCCCTCCCTGCGGACGCCCGGCCGCGGGTCCCGGGGCAGCCAGCCGAAGCGCTCCGCGCCCTCCCGCAGACAGCCGACCAGATGCCGGCTGCTGAAGGCGCGGTCGCTGTCCGGCTCGGTGTCCGGTTCGTTGCGCATCCGCAGGTCGACGGGGTCGATGTCCAGGAGGACGGCGAGTTCGTCGACCGCCGACTCCAGTGCGTACATCCCGGGCGCCTCGCCCGGTGCGCGCATCCAGGACGGTGTCGGTACGTCGAGCGGGACGACGCGGTGCACGGTGCGGCTGTTCGGCGAGGTGTACATGACGCGCCCCGGGACCGCGGCCTGCTCGACGAACTCGGTGACGGTGGAGGTGTGGGTGGCGATCTCATGGGCGAGGGCGGTGAGCACACCGTCGTCGCCCGCGCCGAGGCGCACCCGCTGCACGGTGGGCGCGCGATGGCCGACGACCGCGGCCAGCTCCCGGCGCGGCAGGGACAGTTTGACCGGGCGCCCGGTGTGGCGGGCGGCCATCGCGGCCAGCACGACCTGGGGACGGGGCGTCCCCTTGGAGCCGAAGCCGCCGCCGACGTGCTCGGAGAAGACGGTGACCTCGCTGGTGTCGAGCAGGAACAGCGCGGCGAGGTCCTCGCAGACCCGGGTGGCGCCCTGGCTGGAGTCGTGGACGGTCAGATGGCCGTCGTTCCAGCGGGCGGTGGAGGCGTGCGGCTCCATGGGGTGGTTGTGCAGCGGGGGCACGGTGTAGGTGGCGTCGAGGGTGACCGGCGCGGCCGCGAACGCCCCCTCGAAGTCGCCGCGTTCGCGGGTGCCGGGATAGCCGCCGTTGGCGGTCTCCGCGTCGTACAGCCGCGGATGACCGGCGGTCAGCCGTACGTCGTGCGCCTCGGTTGCGTAGCTGACGCGGACCGCAGCGGCGGCGGCGCGGGCGGTTTCCAGGCCGTCGGCGACGGCGAGGGCGACATACCAGCCGCGGTGCGGCACCCGGTCGTCCTGGAGCAGCGACAGTGTCGGGTCGTCGGTGGCCGCGAGGCGGGGCGCGTTCTCGTGCGTCAGCACCGCGTACACCCCCGGCAGGGCGAGCGCCGCCGCGGTGTCCACGGCGGTGACCCGGCCGCGGGCGACGGTCGCGGGCACCGGCCAGGCGTAGGCGCAGCCCGGCGGGGTGTGTTCGGCCGCGTACCGGGCGGTGCCGGTGACCTTCTCCCGTCCTTCCCGGCGGACGAACGGGGCGCCCAGGGGGTACGGGGGCGGGCCGAGCGGGAACGAGTCGGGGCTCATGGCGCACGTCCTTGGGTCGGGGCCTCGTCAGGGGGTGTCGGCCGGGGCGGCCAGACCGGCCAGCACGTCGACGGCCAGGTTGCGGGCGAGCACGACCTTGAAGCCGTTGTCGCGGAGCGGCCGGGCGGCGGCGAGTTCGGCGTCGGCGGCGCGGGCGAAGGTGTCCTCGGTGGCGGGCGCGCCGTGCAGCACCTCTTCGGCGGCGCGGGCCCGCCACGGCCGGTGCGCGAGCCCGCCGAACGCGAGCGCCGCCCGTTGCACGGCCCCCTCCCGCACCTCCAGTACGGCGGCGACGGAGACCAGGGCGAACGCGAACGAGGCGCGGTCGCGGGCCTTGCGGTAGCGCGAGCGCGCGCCCGGAACCGGCGGCGGCAGCCGGACGGCGGTGAGGAGTTCGCCGGGCCGGATCACGGTGTCCTGCTCCGGGCGGTCACCGGGCAGCCGGTGGAAGCCGGTCACCGGCACGGTGCGCTCCCCGTCGGGGCCGTGCAGCTCGACCTCGGCATCCAGGGCGGCCAGCGCCACCGCCATGTCGGACGGCTGGGTGGCGACACAGTGCTCGGAGTGACCCAGTACGGCGAGGTCGCGATGCACCCCTTCCAGGGCCGGGCAACCGGTGCCCGGGGCGCGCTTGTTACAGGGCTTGGTGATGTCCTGGAAGTACAGACAGCGGGTGCGCTGGAGCAGATTGCCGCCGGTGGTCGCGATGTTCCGCAGCTGCCCCGAGGCTCCGGCCAGCAACGCCTGCGACAGGGCCGGGTAGCGGTCGCGGACGGGAGCCGCCGCGGCGAGATCGCTGTTGCGGACCATCGCGCCGATCCGCAGCCCGCCGTCCGGCAGCTCCTCGATGCGGTCGAGCGGCAGCCGGGTGACGTCGATGAGCAGCTCGGGCGTCTCCACACCGAGCTTCATCAGGTCGACGAGGTTGGTGCCCCCGCCCAGGAAGCGGGCGCCGGGCTGCCCGGCCGCGGCCCGTACGGCCTCCTCGACGCTCGTCGCCCGCAGATAGCCGAAGGGTTTCATCGCGCCGCCTCCTGGCCACCGGCCGGGCCGCCGACGTCCCGGACCGCTTCGACGATCCGCGGATAGGCGCCGCAGCGGCAGAGGTTTCCGCTCATCCGCTCGCGGATCTCGTCGTCGGTCAGCTCGACCGGGGCGCCGGAGGCCGCGGTGGGCGGGGTGACATGGGACGGAAAGCCGGCTGCCACTTCGGCCAGCGCGCCGACGGCCGAACAGATCTGGCCGGGGGTGCAGTAGCCGCACTGCAGGGCGTCCCGCTCCAGGAAGGCCTGCTGCAAGGGGTGCAGCCGCTCCCCCTCGGCCAGGCCCTCGACGGTGGTGAGCTGCCGCCCGTCCTGGGCCACGGCCGGCAGCAGACAGCTGTTGGCCCGCCGCCCGTCGACGAGCACGGTGCAGGCCCCGCACTGGCCGTGGTCGCAGCCCTTCTTGGCGCCGGTCAGACCGAGGCGTTCCCGGAGCAGGTCCAGGACCGTGGTCCGGTGGTCCACGGTCAGCGTCTGGGTCACTCCGTTGATGTGCAGCACCACCGAGGACCGGTGGGCGTCCGCCGGCGGCGGGCCACCGGTTTCCGCCGGATGTCGGGTCGACTCCACGCACTCGTGCCTTTCCGTGCGGGCCGCGGGGACGGTGCGGCCGGGTGAGCCGGGACGTAGTCCCGGGTGGCCGTGGGGCCTCGCCCCTTCAGAGGTACGGGCCAAGCCTGCTAGCGGGTCTCCAGCCGTAGTTCGACTTCCTTCTCCTGGTCACCGGCGGCCGTCCCGAGGACGTGCACCGTGAACGCGGACTCCAGGCCCTTGCACAGCTGGTCGACCGCCCAGTAGCCACCCTGGAGGCTGACCAGGACGGGCGCGGTCAGCCGGCGGGGCTCGGCCGCGGCCTTGCGGTCACTCACATCGAAGGTCGAGGTCCACACGGTCGACCCCGCCCCGGCCACCTCCTCGGGCACATCGTCCGCCGCCCGGTCGGAGCTGAAGGAGGTACGCAGCGCACTGAAGACGGCGTGCGCGTCCTGCGTCGCGCAGCTCTCCAGCTCCACCATCACCTCGGCCGATACGTGGTCCGCGTGTGCCGCCTGTTCCGCGCTGTTCACTGTGGGGGCCTTTCCGCTGTGGGCCTTGCTCCGGGGGCTGAACGCTTCCAGGCTCGCCCCGCGGCCCGGTGTGTGCGACCGGAGGCACGAACGAGTGGTTTGAACGGGCGGCAACGGCACGGCACCCGACCGGGAGATTACGCTGTGTAGTCAGCGCGAGCGTTCCGTGATCGGAGCTGCCTCACGCGCAGCGCTCGGCCCTCGCAGCAGCCACCGTCGACCCAGCCAGAGGAGCCCTCGTTGACCAGCGCCACGATCGACCAGAAAGCCACCGGCTACACCGTCCGCCATGCGCTCTGCATGGCGCGCGCCTCCGCGCTCGCCTACCAGGACGAGCAGACCATCGACGCCACCGCCCGGCAGTGGGGCTTCGACCGGGTGCGCCACCACCACACCACGTTCCGTCCGCCGTTCCCGCTGGAGGACACCCAGGCGTACACCCTCGGCGGACACAGCATGATCATTACTGCCTTCCGGGGCACGGAGCCGGCAGAAGTGCGCGACTGGCTGTCCGACGCCACCACACCACCGTGCCCCGGCCCCGGCGGCAAGGGGTATGTCCACTACGGCTTCGGCGAGGCACTGGAGGCCGTCTGGCCCCAGGTCCGCGCCGCCATCGACGCGTTCCGCGACAACCGCCAGACGGTCTGGTTCACCGGCCACAGCCTCGGCGGGGCGCTGGCGATGCTGGCGGGCGCCCGGCTGCATTTCGAGGAGCCACATGTGACGGCCAACGGCGTCTACACCTTCGGCCAGCCGCGCACCTGCGACCGGCAGCTGTCCAAGGAGTTCAACACGGCCTTCTCCGACCGCATGTACCGCTTCGTCAACAACAACGACATCGTGCCGCAGCTGCCCCCGGAGCCCGCCTTCCACCATGTCTCCGCGCTGCGCTACATCGACGCACAGGGCGCCATCCACCACACCATGCCGCTGCTCAGCGGCCTGGTCGACCGCGCCCAGGGCCTCACCGCCGACCTGCTCGCGCCCGCCTCCGACGGCGTCCGGGACCACTTCATGGACGCATACGTCAACGCCCTGGAGAAGAACCAGAACTGACCGTCCGGGCCGGTCGCTGCCCCTGACCCGGCCGGGCCCGCCGCCGCCCCGGTCAGGCGACGGGCCGGGTGAGGTTGACCGCGTTCCCGTCCGGGTCCTGGATGTGGGCGACGCGCTGCCCCCAGGGCATGTCGTTGGCCGGGCCCAGCACCTTCCCGCCGAGCGGCTCGACCCGGTCCAGCAGGGCGTCGACGTCCTTGACGGCGATGCTGAGCAGAATCCGGACCGGGGCGCCGGTCTCGACGCTCCGGTCCGCCACGATGCCCAGCTCCGAGCCACCGATCCGCAGCCCGACGAAGAAGACCGGCCCCTCCTCGGGCACCCGGGTGCACTCCTCGGCACCGACCAGCCCGGCGTAGAAGGCCTGCAGCCGCTCCAGATCATGTCGCGGGTGGCGTGAGCATCATGCGGCAGGACGACCCGGAAGTCACGGTCCAGCGCCGTACGGGCGGTCGCGCTGACGCATATCTGGGAGAGCACCCCACAGAGCACCGGATCCTCGCGGGCCGGGCGGTTCCTTGATCTCCGGCACGGCGGAAACCGGCCGGCCACCCGCCGGCCTCGGCCCTCTTTCCCCGTCGCCTCCCCTCGCCCGGCTGCTCCCCTCCCCCGCCTCACCTCCCCGTCCGTCCCCGCCGCCGGACACGCGGCGCTGAGCCGTCCGGCCGCACATCGTTGCCACGGGCACCGACCTGGACGGATCATCCGATACGGATACGGAACGCCGTGAGCACGGACGCGGATGCGACAGACGCAGCGGATACAGCGGCTGCGGCCAGATGTGACCGGTGCGGCGGAACGGGATGACCGCACCGGGACGACGCGAGGAGAGCCACCGTGGAGCCAGCCACCGTCAACGGCCACTGCGCACCGGGTTTCACCGGCGTACGGGACGCGTTCGAGCGGAATTTCCGTGAGCACGGCGACGTGGGCGCGGCGGTCGCGGTGACGGTGGACGGCGAGGCGGTGGTGGACCTGTGGGGCGGTCACGCGGACGCGGCCAGGACCCGCCCCTGGGAGCGCGACACACTGGTCAATGTCTACTCGACGTCCAAGGGAATGACGGCGCTGTGCGCCCATCTCCTCGCGGACCGGGGCGAGTTGGACCTCGATGCGCCGGTGGCCCGTTACTGGCCCGAGTTCGGGCAGGCCGGCAAGGAGGACATACCCGTGCGCTGGCTGCTCAGCCACCGGGCCGGTCTGATCGCGCCCCGTGAGCCGCTGCCCGCGGAGCACGCCTACGACTGGGACCGGGTGTGCGCCGTCCTGGCGGCCACCCCGCCGTGGTGGGAGCCGGGCACCGCACAGGGCTATCACGCGGTGACCTTCGGCTACCTCGTGGGCGAGGTCGTACGGCGGATCACGGGGCAGTCCCTCGGCGCGTTCCTGCGGAGCGAGATCACCGGGCCGCTCGGCGCCCGGGTGTTCATCGGCACCCCGGCCGAGGAGCACGCCCGCTGTGCCGACATGGTCGGGCAGCTGGACGAGGCGCGGCTCGCCGAGCAGTTCCCCGGTGCGCCCAAGCCGCCCTACCGGTCGCTCGCCGACCATCCGCTGACCGTCGTGATGCTCGCGCTGACGTACATCCCGACCGGCGATGTCAACAGTGCCGCCTACCGGTCGGCCGAGATCCCGGCGGGCAATGCGCATGCCGGTGCCCGCGGCCTGGCGACGGTGTACGGCGCGCTGGCGGGCGGCACGCTCGTGGGGCCCGGCACCCTGGAGGCGATGCGCCGGTCGCAGAGCCTGCCGGGCGAGCGCGATCTGACGATCGATGCGCTCGCCCCGGCCGGGTACGAGCACCGCTGGGGCCTGGGCTACATGCTCAACCAGCAGGGCCAGGCGGGCCCCAACCCCCGGGCGTTCGGGCACGGCGGCGCGGGCGGCTCCTTCGCCTTCGCCGATCCGGAGAACCGGCTGTCGTACGCGTACACCATGAACAAGTACGGCGGCGGCACGACAGGCCAGGACCCGCGGAACGCCGGGCTGGTCAGGGCGGTGTACCGGGCGCTGGAGCAGCAACGGAGCTGATGCCGGGCCGCACGGGGGGGCGGCAGGCATGCGCACCCGTACGCAGCGGGCAGTGCGCCGTGTGCGACGCTCCCCAAGGCGCCATGGTCCGCCGCCAGTCCCCTCTGGTCCCCTGCCGGCCCCCTGCCTCGGCATCGTGCCTGGTGGCGGACGCTGCGGCGACCGCCCCGCGGTTCGGAAATCCGGGCCCGCCATCGTCGTTGCCGAGCGCAATAATGGGAGATGCGGCATGCATCCGGCCTGGCGCGAGCGCCGTGGCCCGGGGAAAGGGCGTGGTGATCATGGAACGGGACACCGAGACGGTTCACGAGGCGTATGCGTTCGTCTGTCTGCACTGCGGGCACGGCTGGGAAGAGGAGTACGAGATCCGGCACACCACGGATCTGGCCGGCCACCGGCGGGCGGACTACTTCGCCCGGGGCGTCCGTGTCGCCTCCCCGCTGACCCGTGCCGACTGCCCCTCCTGCAACCGCGGCCCGATCCGGATCCTGCGCCCCGGCCGGGTGAACTCGACCCGCCCCTACCTCGCCTGATCCCCGCTCCCGGGGAAAATGCTGACCTGCTGTCACCATCCTTTGCGCAGGCGGCAGTTGGGAAATGGTGCCGAGGTGGCCTCGGTGGTCGGTCAGGCCTGTCACAGGGTGGCGGGCCGCAGGTCGCGGGTGCACGGAAGGCGGAGCGCGTCGGCGATCTGCGATGCGGTGAAGCCGGCGAATCCGGCCTCGCCGGGGGCCGTGCGCGGATGTCCGGCCACGGCCGGCGCGGCAGCGCGCTCCGGTCGCCACCCGTCCGCCACCCGTCCGCGACCCCGCCGCGCGGGCCACTGCGATTCGGTAACAGCGCGCATTCGAGGTATTTCGGTACGGCATATGTTGCATATGCTCAGGTCGGTGGCCGGGGAGCCGCTTTCGGACATCCGATGGCCGACGGCCCTCTTGCCCGATCCCTTCACCTGACACCGTCGGAGAGCATCTTGGCCCTGGAGAACGAGGAGCGACGCACCGGCTCCCGTGTGCTGGCCGTGCTCCCGTACGCGGTCATGGCCGTGGTCACCGCGGTCGATCTCACCGCGGGTCCGGGTGTCGGGCTTCTGCCCCTGGTGTCGCTGGGACCGGCGTTCGCGGGGCTGGTCGGCGGCTGGCGGCGGACGGCCGTGGTCGGGCTGACGGCGTTCGTGCTCTGCCTCGGCCTGGGGGTCTACAACGGTCTGTTCGAGACCCGGCGCGGTCTGACCGCGCTGCTGACGGTGGCCGGGGTGACCGCGGCCGGGGTGGTCGCCGCGGTGATGCGACAGCGTCGTGAGGCGGAGCTGGCCAGCGTCCGGTCGATCGCGGAGGTCGCTCAGCGGGTGCTGCTGCGCCCCGTGCCGCGCGGTGCGGGCCCGCTGCGGATCGCGGTCTCGTACACCTCGGCGGTGGCGGAGGCCCGGATAGGCGGTGATCTGTACGAGGTGGTGACCTCGCCCGCCGGGGTGCGGATCATCGTCGGCGATGTGCAGGGCAAGGGCCTGGAGGCGGTGGAGAGCGCGGCGGTGGTGCTGGGGGCGTTCCGGGAGGCGGCGCACGACGAACCGGATCTGCCGGCCGTCGGCGCGCGGGTCGAGCGGGCGCTGAACCGCCATCTGTCCGGCGAACGGTTCGTCACGGCGGTGCTCGCCGAGATCGGTGACGGGCCGCATGCCACGCTGCTGAACTTCGGCCATCCGGCGCCACTGGTCATCCGCCCCGACGGCGAGGTCGGCTTCGCCGCGCCGCCCGACCGCGCGCTGCCGCTCGGCCTCACTCTGCACGGCGCCACGGCCCCGGCCCCCTACGACGTGCCGTTCACCCCCGGCGACCAGCTGCTCTTCTACACCGACGGGGTCACCGAGGCCCGGGACGCGGCGGACCGCTTCTACCCCCTCGACGAACGTGCCGCACTGCTCAAGGACCCCGACCCGGAGGCCGCGCTGCGCTCGGTGCGCGAGGACCTGGTCGAGCATGTCGAGGGGCCGATGCACGACGACGCGGCGATGCTGCTGGTCCGCTACCGGCAGGGGCACTGACCGCCGGCCGCGTTTCTGCGGCGGAGCTGCTCGGTTCTCCCTGGACCCGGGGAGGCTCAGTTCTCTACGGGACCGCCCGCACCTCCCTTCTCAGCGGGCCCGGCGGCGAGATGGCCGAGGAGGGCGGCCAGCACCGGGGCCGGGCGTTCCACGTTGAGGAGGTGGGCGGCGCCGGGCAGTTCGAGCAGTCTCGCGCCCGCGATGCCGTCGGCGAGTTCACGGGCGTGGGCGGGCGGAGTGGCCGGGTCGTCGAGGCCGGCGACGACGAGTGTGGGGGCGGTGATCCTGGCCAGGCCGGCCCGTAGGTCGTAGGCGGCGAGGGCGTCGCAGCAGGCCGCGTAGCCGGCCGGTGTCACCGACCGGCGCACCGCGTCGACCAGGGCCGTGGCCTGCGGGGAGCCGGCGAAGGCCGGAGTGAACCAGCGGCTCGGGGCGGACTCGGCGATGGCGCCGAGGCCCGTTTCCCGCACCAGCGCGGCCCGTTCCCGCCAGCCCGCGGGCTCACCGAAGCGTGCGGAGGAGGAGATCAGGGCGAGCGAGGTGATCCGCTCGGGGTGGTGCGCGGCGAGCCAGGCCCCGACGGCGCCGCCGAGCGAGATCCCGGCGCAGGCGAACCGGTCGATGCCGAGGGAATCGGCGAGCTGGAGAAGCAGTCGGGCCAGGCCGGGGACGGTGGCGGTGGGATCGGTCCCGGCACCCAGCACGTCGACGGGCGTGCCGCCGTGGCCGGGGAGGTCCCAGCGGATGACGCGGTGGTGCCGCGCCAGGGAGGAGAGTTGGGGGTCCCAGACGGCGAGCGAGGCGCCGAGCGAGGGCCCGAGGAGGAGCGGCGGGGCACCTTCCGGGCCGGCCACGGATTCCGGGCCGTCCGCGGATTCCGGGCCACCCACGGTTTCCGGGCCGTCCACGGTGTGGTGCAGGAGCGGGGTGGCGGTGGACGGCTGGGGCATGCGGACTCCTGTGGCGCTCGGGGCGTTCCAGTGTGCGGCCCACGGGGGTGCCGGCGGGGGCCGGGGGTGACGTTCGTCCGCAACGCTCCGGGCTGCCGCGTCCGCACGGCGGGCGGACGCGGCGGGCCGGCCGTGGTGCCCGATCCCAGCCAGTCGTGGCCGCGATGAAGCAGCACCCCCTGTGGACTTCCCCTACGAGCTGCCCTGAGGAAGCGCCAGCGCCGACCCTGCGTGCAGGGTGAGCTGTACCGGTACGAGGCGGGTGGCCTCGACCGACGATTCCCCGGTGCCGGGACTGCGGGCGTAGCGCGGATGGGCTCCGCCGCTGATCTGGAGGCGCACCCGGTGACCGGCGGCGAAGCGGTGGGCGGTGGAACTCATCGGCACGGTGACCTCCGAGGGGGTCTGCCCGGTCGTCCGAATCCGCACCAGACCGTCGCAGACATTGGTGGACCGGCCCCGCTCGTCCACGTCGCAGAGGCGGGTGAAGACCTCGGCGTGGCCGGTGTCCGTGGCGATCCGCAGCCGCGCGACGACCGGTCCGAGGACATCGACGTGCTCGGTCAACGGCGGCCCGGTGAAGGTCAGCACGTCCTCCCGCGCCTCCAGGGAGGTGTTGTCACTGACACCGGCGCCGCGGGAAACCGACGGCCCGCCCACGGACGGGGTGGGATCGGCCGGGTCGTAGCGGAAGGTCGCCAACGGGCCTTCCTCCACCGGGGTTTGCGGGCTCAGCGTCCCGTTCGCCGCGGGGAACCAGGTGGTGGTGGCGGGGGCGGGCGGCCAGTCGTCGAGGTCCCGCCAGGCGTTCTCGCCGCCGACATGGACCCGTACGGGGGCGGGGCGCAGCCCGGCGGGGTCGCCGCACAGGTGCGCGCGCAGCCAGGCGAGGCTCTCGGCGAAGACCTCGGGCCAGCCCTGTTGCATCGCGGAGGTGTGTGTCCAGGGGCCGACGAGCAGGGTGGACTCACATCCGGCCCGCCGCAGCCGGGCGAACTGCTGGAAGGTCTGGCCGGCCAGCCCGTCGTTCCACCCGGTGATCAGAGCGGTGGGCACGTCGAGCCGCTCCGCCGCCCCGGCCACGGACGCACCGTGCCAGTACGGGTCGTCGGCGTCCGGGTGGGTCATCGCCCCGTCCAGCCACGGCAGTTCTCCGAGGGCGGGCACATACGCCCCGCGCAGTGGCAGCGCGCCGGTGATCTTGCGCATGCGGCGCTGGAGGCGCAGCGCCGCCCGCGCGAGGGGCAGCATCCCCCGGTGCTGGTAGGTCATACCGACGCCGACGGCGAGGGCGTTCTCCAGGAGGAACCCGCCGCCCGCGTGGAAGAGGGCGTGCGGATCGTGCAGACCGATCTGCACCACCATCGCCTTCAGCTCCGGCGGCGGGTCGAGGGCGAGCGCCCACTGCACATAGCCCAGATAGCTGGGGCCGATCGTGCCCAGTGTTCCGTTGAACCAGGGCTGCTTCCGCAGCCAGGCCACGGTGGCCTGACCGTCGGCGGCCTCATTGCGCCACAGGTCGAACCGGCCGCCCGAGCCTCCGGTGCCGCGACAGCTCTGCAGGACCACGTGGAAGCCCTGTTCGGCGAAGAGCACGCCGAAGAGGGGTGACCAGGGCAGGCCCCTGCCGTAGGGCGAGCGCACGAGAAGGGTGGGGAAGTCGCCCTCCGTACGGGGGAAGTAGTGGTCCGTACGCAGCGGGCTGCCGTCCGCGCCCGGCACGTCGAGCCCCGGCTCCCAGCCGGCATCGTGCTGTCTGGCCGGGAGCCCGCGCCAGCTCGCCCGCATCATCCGCGAGGACAGGGGCGGTTTCCCTGACGGCGGGGCCCAGTTGGACCTCGGTACGACGTCGTGCGTGTGCGGCGTCATGGTTCCCCTCCATTAATTCTCGTACGTTGCACGAGAATACGTGACGGGTGCCCGGCTTCCGCAACTCCCGCCACCGGCAAGGGGCATGGCAGGGGCTGCGGATGACGGCACCCGAGCCCCGACCCCCTCCGCCACAACGGCCGGAAACCGTCGCATTACCTCACCTTTCCCTGGGGAGTTAAGGGCGGATCTCAACACAGTGCAATCAGGGGGTTACGTGGGGTTGGGAAAGCAGTTCGAGGCGGCGTCGAAGCGTTGGGAGGAGATACACCGTCAGCTGACGGACGGAACGGTCGGGCTGGCGGCGCTGCACGGCGATCTCGTGCAGAGCCGCCAGAAAATCCTGGAGGCGGTGCAAGGGGGTGTCACCGGGTTACGCGAGGAGAACCGGGAACTGCGCCGCCGCCAGGAGAAAATGCTCGCCGGCCTGGGCGAGATGAGAGACGAGCTCCGCACGGTGCGGCTGGAGATCGCGCAGGCCCTGCGCCCGTCGCCGCAGACGCCGCAGACGCCGCAGACGCCGCAGACGCCGCAGACCGAAGCGGATGCGCCCGACAAGCCTCCGACCGGTTCTGGAGCACCGGCCGCGGCGCCCGAGTCACCAGGCGATTCCGCCGACGACATCGCGACCGGTGCGGCGGCGGATTGCACCGGCGTCACCGAGAGCAGCAGTGAGGGCGTCGTCCCCCCGTCAGCGTCGGCGGGCAGTGACGACCACGAGGAGGGGCACATGGACCAGGCCGATAGCGAACCCGCGCAGGGGCCCGCGCAGGATTCTCAGCCAGCCGGTGAGGACGAGCTGAAGGGGCGGATCGAGGCGGCTTACCAGGGGGCCGCTCCGCCGGTTCGACAGCCGAGCCCGGCGCCGGACTCCGCGGCCGGCCCGGCCACGTCGCCCGCCGCACCGTCCGCCGCATCGCCCTCCGCACCGCCCGCCGCGCCCGACGACGGAGCGCAGGCACGGGCGGCGGAGGTCGCGCATGGTGTGCTGCTCATGAAGGCCGCGGGTGTCGCCTCCGCCGAGTTGGTGCTGCACCGGGACACCTGGGAATTCCTGACGTCCCTGGCGGTCGGCCAGCCGCACTTCCGGACCCCGCCCACCGTGGAGGACGCGCAGGAGGGACGGGTTCAGACGGCGCTCTCGGGGCGCTCGCTCATCGCGGTGCTGATCTCGCTCTGGGAGACACGCGCCAACGCATCGGTCCTCCAGGCCGACTGGGCCCTGGCGACGACGGCCTACCACCGGATCGCGGGCCGGCTGGGCACCGTCACCGGCTCGGGGCGCACCATCCGCATCGTCCTCGACGACGGCATCGGGCACGCACCGCCCGCCCCGGACGGAGCGGCCGGTCCGACCGGACAGGACGGGAAGAGCGGAGGGGACGGCAAGAGCGGACGCGACGGGCAGAGCGGATAGGGAGAAGAGGGCGAACAGAGTCGACAGGGCAGGCCGGGCGGCCACAACACGCCCGGCCGCCCGTCGGCTCAGTCCCCGCGGGTCCCCTCACCGCCCCGGCCCTCACCCCGGCCGGGCCCACCGCCGTCACCGCCCCGTTCACCGCCGTCCCCCTCACCATCGCCATCACCGTCACCCCCCTCACCGCCCTCACCGTCGCCATGCCCGGCCCCCGCTGCCGCCCCGCCCTTGGCTGCCATCCGGCGGGCGATCTCCTCGCGGGCCGCGGCCGTGGCGACCGAGGGCCAGACCCGGTCGAGTGAGGCGTTCATCGCGGCGCCGACCAGGACCGCGAAGGCGGATACGCCGATCCACAGGAGGACGGCCACCGGGGCGGCCAGGGAGCCGTAGATGGTGGGGCCCTCGACCGTCGAGGTGAGGTAGAGACGCAGCAGGAAGCTGCCGAGCAGCCACATGCCGAGGGCGGCCACCGCACCGGGAATGTCCTCCGGCCAGGGCGAACGGACCGGTACGGAGGCGTGGTAGAGGGTGGTCAGGAAGGCGACCGACAGGAGCAGGACGACCGGCCAGTACAGCGCGCGGATGATGTGCTCGCTGGCCGGCAGCCAGCTCACGACGGTGTCGGGGCCGGCGACCATCAGCGGCAGCGCGACGGCGCCGACCAGCAGCGCGGCGAGGTACAGCACGAAGGCCAGCAGCCGGGTCTTGACGATGCCGCGCCGCCCGTCGAGCCCGTACATGATGGTGATGGTGTCGACGAAGACGTTCATCGCCCGGGAGCCGGACCACAGGGCGATGGCGAAGCCGAAGGAGATGACGTCCGGGCGGCGGCCGGTGAAGACGTCGTTGAGCAGGGGGCGGGCGATCTCGTTCACGCCCTTTTCGGACAGCACGGTGCCGGCGCCGTCGAGGATGCGCTGCCGGACGTGGTCGATGGCGTCGTGGCCGATCCAGGCGTCCGTGTAGCCGAGCACGCCCAGGAGTCCCAGGATCAGCGGCGGCAGCGACAGCAGACTCCAGAACGCGGCCTCGGCGGCCAGACCGGTGACCCGGTACTTCATGCAGGAACTGACGGTGTCCTTGAGGAGGAGCCAGGCGAGCCGACGCTTGGAAACGTTGCGGTAGAGGGCTCGGGCCTTGGTCAGACGGCCCGCGGCCCGCTCGGTTGGTTCGTTCTCCGGCTGCACCTCCTTACCGTATCCGGCATGGCAGCCACCACTCACACGGTCACGAACCAGCCCCCGCCGCTGGTCGGCTACGACGTCTTCGCGAACGACCCGGCCCTCACCGAGGGCATCACCCGCTACATCGCCGCCGAGCGGCTCGACGAGGTACGCGAGGACCTGGGCACCCTGGGCAAGGCGGCCGGCTCCGCGCACGCCCGGCACTGGGCCGAACAGGCCGATACCCATCCCCCGGTGCTGCGCACCCATGACCGCTTCGGCCACCGCATCGACGAGGTCGAGTTCCACCCGGCCTGGCACCGGCTGCTCGGCCACGCCGTCACGGCCGGCCTGACCGACGCCTGGTCCCGGCCGGACGGCCATGTCCGCCGCACCGCCGGTTTCCTCGTATGGACCCAGGCCGAGGCGGGGCACGGCTGCCCGGTGTCGATGACCCATGCGGCGGTGCCCGCGCTGCGCGCCGAGCCGGAGCTGGCGGCCGAGTGGGAGCCGCTGCTGACCTCCCGGGTGTACGAGCAGGAGCTGCGGCCGGTCGCCGAGAAGGGCGGCGCGCTGGTCGGGATGGCCATGACGGAGAAGCAGGGCGGCAGCGACGTACGGGCCAACACCACCCGCGCCGAGCCGCTGGCCGCGCCCGGTGAGTATGTGCTGACCGGGCACAAGTGGTTCTGCTCCGCGCCGATGTCGGACGCCTTCCTGGTGCTGGCGCAGGCGCCCGGGGGGCTGACCTGTTTCCTGCTGCCGCGGGTGCTGCCGGACGGCAGCCGTAACGCCTTCCGCATCCAGCGGCTCAAGGACAAGCTCGGCAACCGCTCGAACGCCTCGGCCGAGGTCGAGTTCGACGGGCGGACCTGGGCGCGCCGGGTCGGTGAGGAGGGGCGCGGGGTGGCCACCATCATCGAGATGGTCGCGGCGACCCGGCTGGACTGTGTCAGTGCGTCCGCGGCGGTGATGCGGCAGGCGGTGGCGCAGGCGGTGCACCACAGCGCCCACCGGGAGGCGTTCGGCGGCCTGCTGATCGACAAGCCGCTGATGCGCAATGTGCTGGCCGACCTGGCGCTGGAGTCGGAGGCGGCGACCACGCTCGCGCTGCGGCTGGCGGCGGCGTACGACGGCGGCACCGAGCGGGACCGGCACTTCCTGCGGCTGGCGGTCCCGGCGGCGAAGTACTGGGTGACCAAGCGGTGCACGCCGATGGTGGCCGAGGCGCTGGAGTGCCTGGGCGGCAACGGCTACGTCGAGGAGTCGGGGCTGCCGCGGCTGCTGCGCGAGGCACCGCTCAACTCGGTCTGGGAGGGCGCCGGCAATGTGCAGGCACTGGACGTCCTGCGGGCGCTGCAGCGCGAGCCGCAGGCGCTGAACGCGTTCCTGACCGAGGTCGGGGAGGCACGGGGCGCGGACCACCGGCTGGACCGGGCGATCAGGGGGATGCTCACCGAACTCGCCGACCTGGAGGGCATCGAGGCACGGGCCAGGCGGCTGGTGGAGCGGATGGCGCTGGTGCTGCAGGGTTCGCTGCTGGTGCGGCACGCACCGCCCGAGGTCGCGGACGCGTTCTGCGCCTCCCGGCTCGGCGGCGACGCGGGCGCGGCGTTCGGCACACTGCCGCACACCCTGGATCTGGCGGCGGTGGTGGAGCGGGCACGGCCGATCGTCGGGCGCTGAGCCGCGCGGCCGCGCCGTACGCAGGTCAGGGAGCGGTGCCGCGCCGACCCGGCACCGCTCCCCGGTCTCAGGGGGTGCCGGGGCGCTCCGGCGGTTCCGTGGTGCGTCCGCGCAGCGCCGCGTCGATGGCCACGACGATGTCGCCGTCCGGTGCGTCCGGCGGGAAGGCGAGCAGCACACCGCGGGCCTCGTAGTAGCGCAGCACCCGGCAGGCGTCATCCGCGCCGCTCCACTCCGGGCCGTGCAGCAGGACGACAAGGTCGGCGAAGGCCAGCGCGGGCAGCAGACCGCCGGTGCCGGCCACCCGGTCGAGGAGCTGCGGGGCACCGTCGACGACATAGCCGTCGGCGGGCAGCGGCTGACGCCTGATCAGCAGGTCGACGGCGGGTATCCGGGGAATCCCGTAGTGGTCCGCCAGCCGGGCCGCACGCACGATGCGTACGCCCTCGTCCGATCCGATCACCACGACGCGCGGGGCAGCGGCCATCCTGGTGGGTCCCCTCCCCGCACTGCCGGCATCACACACGGCGGCCGATGGCATCCCAGGCCACTACCGGGGGTTCCCCGACGGGTGACCGGCGAACCCGCGGTGGCGGGGCACCATCGGCCGCTGCGCCCAGATTCCCGGGAACGCGTCATGGGCCACAACGGTTGCATTCCGTTGCAGTGCGCCGGTACGGACCTGGACAATGGCCCTTCCAGGACTGCCTGGTGACGGCAACTGCCTGGTGACGGCACGAGGGGCGCGGCCCCGGGACAGTGCACAACGGAGAGCAGCGTGAGCGACAGACCGATCGACGGTGCCATCGGTTCGGCCCAGGACATCCGCGTGACCGCACACCGCCTCGCCACGATCCGGGAGGCGGTGCTCACGGGCGGCGGGACACCGTCCGACGCCCCGTCCGACGCGCCCCGCCCGCTCATCGGCGAATCCTGGCGCCGGGTGCAGGTCTCGGGCGTGGACCCGGACCGCGACCAGCCGCAAACCCCGCTGCCGGTCGCGGAGTTGGAGCACCGTCGGCAACTGTCCCGGCTGTCCCCGGTGCTGCCGGTGCTCAACGAGGGGCTGCTGGCGGCGGCCGACGCGGCGCAGCAGATCATGGTCGTCACCGATGCCGAGGGCCGGGTGCTGTGGCGGGAGGGCAGCGCGCCGGTCCGCCGGATGGCCGACCGGCTGGGCTTCGACAAGGGCGCCGACTGGACGGAGGGCGTCGTCGGCACCAACGCCATCGGGACCGCGCTGGTGGCCCGCCGGCCGGTGCTGGTGCACTCCGCGGAGCACTTCGTCCGCACCCACCACGCATGGACCTGTGCCGCGGCGCCGCTCCACGACCCGCGCGACGGGCGGCTGTTGGGCACGGTGGACGTCAGCGGCCCGGCGCCCGGCTTCCACCCCACGACGCTCTCGCTGGTGTCCGCGGTCGCCCGGCTCGCCGAGGGCGAGCTGCGCACCCGCCATCAGCTCACCCTGGAGCGGCTGCGGTCGACCGCGGCGCCGGTGCTGGCGCGGATCGGCGGCCGGGCGCTGGCCGTCGACCCGCACGGCTGGGTCGTGGGGGTGACGGGCCTGACCCCGCCGGACCGGGTGGCGCTGCCCAAGTCGCCCGAGGCCGGGCCGCTCTGGCTGCCGCGCTACGGCATCTGCACGCTGGAGCCGCTGCCCGGCGGCTGGCTGATCCGGCTCGGGCGGCGGGAGCCGGACACCGGGCCGAGCCGGGTGGTGCTGGACGTCAGCGGCCGGGACGGTTCGACGGTCACCGTCAGCGGACCGGCCGGCAGCTGGTCGCACGAGCTGAGCCCGCGCCACGCCGAGCTGCTGTTCGTGCTGGCCGCGCATCCGCAGGGGCGCAGCGCCGCCGAACTCGCCCGGGACCTGTTCGGCGACGACAGCCGTACGGTCACGGTGCGCGCTGAGCTGTCCCGGCTGCGGCGCCACCTCCCGAGTGTGCTGGCGCACCGGCCGTACCGCTTCACGGACGGGGTGGAGGTGGAACTCCGGCTGCCACCGCAGCCCGTCCATCTGCTGCCACAGTCGATGGCACCCGCGGTGGCGGCGGCGCGGCGGGGGTGAGGGAGCGGGCAGGGCGGGGGTGGCCGGTGGGGTGACGGGGCGGCCGGCGCGATCCGGAGGAGCAGCCGGGCGGGGCCGAGGGACCGCCGGGCGGCCGCGCGGGCCGGGTGGTGATGCAGGCCGATGCCGGGGGTCAAGCGTGTCGGCTCCGAGGAACACCCGTCGGTCACCGGCTGGTCCAAAGGACGCGCCCCCACCCTGGAAGCAGGATGGGGGCGCATCTTTGCGTTCCTGCTGGCTCCGTCCAGCAGGACAGCATCCGTGACCTATCGCGCGCGGTGGTCCACCCACGCTTGTGCTGCGTCCGCCATCGCACCGAGCCAGGACGCGTCCGGGTTGCGATCGGCGAAGGCACGGTTCATGCGTGCGGTGGCTGCGGCGAACGCGTCGATTGCCCGCGTGTCCGCATCGGTCCACCCCTTGCAGCTACCCGCCCAGTGCTCGGCCGACTCGGGCGTGTGTCCGGCAGCGATGAGCTGCACGATCAGGCACGATGGGTCGATAAAGGCGGCCCCGTGAGTTGGCCATGACCAGTCGACCGCCCACGCCCGCCCGTACCCCATCATCAGGTTGTCCGGGTTGATGTCGGTGAACAACAGCGTCTTACCCCGGAACAGTTGGGTGTCAGTCTCGTCTGCGAAACGGTCCCAACGCGTCTCCTGCCATTCGTCGGCCTCGCCGGGGAGTGGCAGTTCCCCGATTTGTTCGACGATGCCGACGACATCGGGAAGATCGCGGGATTCGGGCGTGAAGTCCGACGCTCTCCCCTCAATAACCTCGAAGCCGAGAGCGATCCACTCGTCATCCGCGGCGTGCCACTGCAAAGCCGGTGAGACGGGTCGAACGTACGGATTCACCAGCCGTTCCCGAATGATGGAAGCGCGCCGGCCTCCTGGACTGTTCCGGCAGGCTTTGACGAAGACAGGGCCTTCGTCGCAGGTGACCAGAGCCGTGACGTCAGAACCGTTCCCTCGCGCGGTCGGCTGAACCTCGTGCTGTTCACCGGTGTACGGCCGAACCAGCGTCCACAGGGCATCGTTGTCGATGGGGCTCAACTCCTCGGGCTACACGAACTGCTGGGATACCCCGGAGAGCACTCACCGTCGCCCACGGGGCCACAGCTGCCGCTGCTGTCGCCGCTATTGTCGTCGTCTTCATCCCCGCCCCGACCGACCGCGCGCCGGATGGACTTCGTGGCCTCGCTCATGGCGGTGCCGTTGAGGATAGAGCCCAGGGGGGCGCCCTGGACGTTGCCGACACCCATCCAGGTGGAGAAGACGCACGGCGCCACCTCGCCCGTGGGGCTGATGACGGCCCGGCCGGTCCCGCACCGACCGCAGAGGCTGGTGGCCTCCGGGGCCTGGCCCCCGGCTCCGCGCCCAAAAGGGCGGACGTGGTCGACAGAGATGCGGCTGACTCCCATCGCCATAAGGTCCTCGCGGGCCTCGTCGACCCGCTGCCCATGGCCGCCGTCGATGATGCCGACCCGCAGCGGAATGCCCAGCACCGCGGCCCGCTCGATGTTGCCGCGGGTGCGGGCGTGAGAGGGCCGTCCGGTCACCGCGTTGTGCTGCTCGGCCTGGTCCGAGTAGTACGAGGTGGCCAGACTCACACCGTCGCGCTGGAAGACCTCCCAGCACTCGTTGGAGACGTGCACCAAGTTGCTGTACACCTCGACGTGGAGACCGACGTTCAGCGTATGGTCCACCAGCTCCGCGAAGTGCGGGTGCATGGTGGGCTCGCCACCGATGAACTGAATCCGCTCGACGCCGCACGCGGCGGCCTGGTCCAGGACGTTGAGCCAGTTCTCGCGGCTCATGCTTCCGTGCGTCCCGTCGGGCCCCGACGCGTTGTAGCACTGCTTGCACGCCAGCTGACACTTCCGTGTCAGGTCCAGCCACAGCAGCTTCGTCGCGGTCTGCTGCTCGGTCGGTAATGCTGACTCACTGGAGATCGTTGACACTGTCGTGACTCCTTCTCGTGTGATCGAGCACGTGCTTCCCATCACCCGCCTCAGGATGTGTCACCGCTGAGCGGGAGCCTGTACGGACCTCCGGTAACCCTCCACTCGGGTCTCGCACTTCGTTCTTGTGCGGGTCGCCTGGACGCGGCGGGGTGTGCGCCCAGGCGACCACTTCCACACCCCGGCGGGTGGCGTTGCCGGTGGTGCGGGGCTCCCCGGACCGGACCACTGCACGGGGATGTCGTGTGGCCGGGCCGGGGCGTCTATTTCCTCTTGTGCCGACGCTTCCACCAGAGCGTCCTGCCCTCCGTCTCCACGTGCGCGTAGTGGAGCCCCTTGTGCCGGTGTCTCAGCTCGCAACGCGCCCACCTCTGGTCGGGCTCGCAGACCTCAACTTGGTGGTAGGCGAACATCTGCACCTCGGCCCGGCTGGGCCGCAGCGATTTCCTGACCGGGCAACGCCTTTGACGAGGGCCAGGAAACATATGGTCAGGCAAGGGCCACATAGGCGGATTCCTCGAATACGGGGCGTCCCTTCCCCGCGCAGATGGCGCACGAATCCGGGCACGCCGGCACTTGCTCAGTGGCTGGGATGTGGATGATTCCGTCACGGGTGGCGACGAGCGGTGGACGCTCACGTTCTCCGTGCGTGTGGGCATCGACATGGCCCCAACGCAACACGTCCGTGCAGGCCGCGGCCAACTCGTTATCGCACGCGCCCCATGCGCGACTCCAGCCCCGGTTCAGGGCGACGCACAGGTCGCAGCGGACGAGAAGCCGAGTCATGTGGACTTGGCGCAGACGCCGGCCGCGGCCTTCTCGTCCCCGGTCGCCAGCCGGAGCGCTCGTCTCTGGGCCGACCACTCCGTGCCACCGCCGACCGGACGAAGCTGCACCTCACCCCAGCGTTCGTCCATCACCACGCCGACCTTGGCGCGGGCCTCGTCCCACACGTAGGCCCCCACTCGGTACGTCACGTCAACATCTCCCCTACGGGCCTCATTGCCTCATCGGTGGAGTAACCATCCCGCGACGCTGCGTGTCCAGCCAGTGGCATTCTTAGGGGCAAGTGCACAGAGGCGGCGCCCAAGTTGCTCCAGCAGGGGCAGCTATAGGGGCAAGATGGGCTGATGGCTATCGGGGACTTGATCAGAGGATTGCGCGAGGCGCGAGGATGGAGTCAGGGCAGGCTGGCAACCGCACTCAACGATCGGCATGGCACTTCGCTGACCCGGGAGTACATCAGCCGCTGGGAATGTTCCAAGGTGGTGCCGGGTGACTTCTATCTGGCTTGCCTGTCCTCTGTACTGGACGTACCTCTAGCCGTCCTTGAGGGTGAAGTGAACCGACGCAACTTCCTCTTCCATGCCGCGGCCACCGCCATAGCCCCAGTGGTGGCATCCGACCTACTCACCAGTGGCTTCGCCGCTCGCCTCCAAGGCGGTCCGAGCGCCGACGACTGGGAAGGCAAACTCTCCACCTACGGCACCGAGTACATGTCCTTGGGCGCCGGCGACATCCAACGCCGCGTTTCCGGTGAACTCGTCGTAGTGCAACAGCAATTGGACGATCCCCGTTTGTGGTCGGTGGCCGGCCGGTTGATGACCTTGTACGCCAAGACGTTCCCGGGCAGCGACGGCAGCAAGGCCGTGTCGTGGTACCGGATGGCGGCCCAGGCGGCAGACGAATCCGACGACGAGCAAACGCGGGTGTGGGTACGCGGCCGGGCAGCCATCGCACTCGGCTACGAGGGCGCCTCACTGGGCGTTGCTGACATGCTCGCCGACCAAGCGATCGCCATCAGCGGCAAGCGGCCGTCCCTCGGACTTCTCAACGCCGTCATGGGCAAGGCGCACGCTGCCGCGATCCGGGGAGATCACGCCCAGGCGCGGAATCTGCTGGCCGATGGGCGGCGAGCCTTCGACTCCGCCGCTTCCTACGAGCAGACCTCTGACTACGCCGTGCCGTACTGGCGCATGAACGTTTTCACGTCCCTTTTGGCTGCCCGACTCGGTGACGAGAAGACTGCCGTTGACGCCCAGGACGCTGCGCGGCGGGAGCTACCAGCAGAGCTGCCTCGGTTTGCCACTCACCTTGAGATGCACCGCGGGCTCATGCTCGCCCGCTCGGGCGACAAGGCCGGCGGTGTTGCCTACGCTCGTGCCGCGATGGAGGCTCTGCCCCCCGAGAAGCACAGCCTGACGCTTCGCATGCTCATGGAAGAGATTGAGGCGTAGAGGGTCATCGGCGCCGGGCGAGCCATACGACGGGCGGAAAAACCGGATGCGGTGCCGTACGGCCCGCTCGTAAGGTGACGGTGCTCTGAAGCAGCTCTCCAGAAGGACGTCGCAGAACGGGAGCAGCCCCGCGCGAAATGCCCGCGCGGAGCCGAATGAGCGGGCGACACGACATTCCGTGATCACGCATGCCCGCATGCCCTTCTGGAGGACACCCACCATGTCCGTAGGCCTTGGCCTTCCCATCGGCGATCCCGCACAGCTGCTGAGCTGGGCCCGGCGCGCCGAAGCCACCCCGTTCAGCACGATCGCCCTCCTCGACCGGCTGGTGTTCGGCAATCCCGAGCCCCTGGTCACGCTCGCCACCCTGGCCGGCGCCACCTCCCGCATCCGGCTGCAGACCGAGGTGCTGCTCGCCCCGCTGCACCGTACGGCGCTGCTCGCCAAGCAGGCCGCCACGCTCGATCTGCTGTCCGGCTCCCGCTTCACCCTCGGCATCGGTATCGGCGGACGCGACGACGACTATCTGGCCACCGGGGTCGACCTGACCACCCGCGGCCGACGGCTCGATGCGCAGATGGCGACCCTGCGCCGGCTCTGGTCCGGTGAGCCGCTCTCCGAGGACGTCGGCCCGATCGGCCCCGCACCGGCCCGGCCCGGCGGGCCCGACGTACTGTTCGGCGGTTTCGTGCCCGCCGCGCTGGAGCGGGTGGCCCGCTGGGGCGACGGCTTCCTCGGCGCCGCGGTGCCGCCCCCGTACATGGACGGACTGTTCCGTCAGGTGGAGGACGCCTGGGACCGCGCCGGACGTACGGGCCGGCCCCGGCTGGTGGCCCAGGTCAATGCCGCGCTCGGCCCGCAGCCGACCCTCGACCGCGCCCGCGCGGAACTGCGCGCCTACTACGCACCGCACAGCTACACCGACCACGTGGTGAACGGTCTGCTCACCTCGGCGGCGCAGATCCAGGAAGCGGTGGCGGCGTTCCGCGCGATCGGCGCGGACGAGGTGATGCTCTACTGCTGGTCCCCTGATCCGGACCAGGTCGAGCGGATGGCCGGTGCCGTGTTCCACGGTGCGTAGCCGGCCGGTTGAGGGCCGCGCGGCGGCGGGTGCACGGCCGGGGCGCCCCGGCCCGCCACCCGTTCGGCCGACTGCTGTCGCCGGCCGGCCGGGGCGGGCCTAGCGTGCCGACTGCGGACCGTGCGCTCCCGGGCGTGCGGCCACGGGAGGTGAGTGATGAGCCCGCCAGGCCCGCCGGAAGCGGCGCCCGAGGAGCCGGCGGCCCCGCGGCGGCCCCGGTGGGGTGTGCTGGCGCTGGTCGGTCTCGTCGGGCTCGGCATGGTGCGGCAGGGACTGACCGGTGAGACCGGCGGGCCGCCGCAGCCGGGAGCCGGGTCGGCGCTCTTCCCGGGCGACCTCCCGCCCGACGGCCCGCCACCGCCGCCGCTGCCCCGTTCCGCCCCGGCCCGGGTGGCGATTCCGTCGCTCGACGTAGCGGCCTCGCTGATGCCGCTGGGACTGGACGGGGACGGCGGGATCGCGGCCCCGCCGGCCGAGGACCCCGGGCTGGCGGGCTGGTACGCGGACGCGCCGACGCCCGGCGAGAACGGCACCGCCGTCATCGTCGGCCACGTCGACAGCCGCGGCGGGCCCGCCGTCTTCTACGGGCTGGGCGCCCTGGAGAAGGGCCGGACGATCCGGGTGACCCGCGAGGACGGGCGGACCGCGGTCTTCGAGGTCTACGGCATCCAGGTCTTCGACAAGCGGAAGTTCCCCTCCCGGAAGGTCTACGGCACCACCGGACGCCCCGAGCTGCGCGTCCTGACCTGCGGCGGCACCTATACGGCGGGCTCCGGGTACGCGGGCAACGTGGTGGTCTTCGCCCGGATGACGGGATCCGGGCGGTGAGACCCGCCGCTCCGCCGGTTCCGGAGCGGCGGGAACGCCCGTCGGGCCGGGGACGCCCCACGAAGTGAACCGGTGTCTCATGATGTGGGATACCTCCCCCGCCCCCGGTGTGATGTGCTGGCCCCATGAGCATCTCGGTCACCACCTGGCACCTTGAGCAGACCTCACCCGCCGATCTGTTCCCCGCCCAGGCGCCGCCTGCCGAACAGGGCGTCCGGATCGTCCGCGCCGAGGTGCCGTCGCCCGAATTCAGTCGCTTCCTCTACACGGCGGTGGGCGGGGACATCCGCTGGACCGACCGGCTGACCTGGCCGTACGCGCAGTGGGCGGAGTTTCTCGGGCGGCCGGGGACGGAGACCTGGGTGGCGTACGAGCACGGGACGCCCGCCGGGTTCGTCGAACTGGCGGCGGAGGCCGACGGCTCCGTGGAGATCACCTACTTCGGGCTGATACCGGCGTTCCGGGGGCGCCGGATCGGCGGACATCTGCTCACGTACGGGGTCGAGCGGGCCTGGGACCTGGCCGAGCGGTGGCCGGGGCGGGCGCCGGCCAAGCGGGTGTGGCTGCACACCTGCAGCAAGGACGGCCCGCACGCGATGGCCAACTACCAGCGGCGCGGCTTCCGGCTGTACGAGACCACGGTCACCGAGGAGGACGAGATACCGGCCCCCGGACCCTGGCCCGGCGCGGGTCCACTGACGGCCGGCCACACCGCCGGAGAGTGACCGACAGCACACCGTCTCGCCAAGCGGGACAGAGTTGTCCGAATACTGGATGGCGGTGGACTGGCCGGAGAGCGGCGTGCCAGGCTTCCGTCATGTCTCGAGCTGGAATTGCCTTGGTGAGTCGGCGGCACGTCGACCTCGGCCGCATGTCCAGCGCCATTTGTCGGGCGGGCTGAGGCTGCCTTCACCAGGGGCTTCGCCCCCTGAGCAGCACCCAGCAGCACCGCATTTCACGCCGTCCCCATCGTCGCGGACGCGCTGACACCCCTTTGACCCGCAGACCTCCCCGACGCGTTGTCACGCGCCGCCTTTCGGTGTGTCCGCGCAGGCCGTCGTGGTGTCCGGCGCCCGGTCCCGATCCCTTGAGCCCGCCCAGAAGGACGTACACCCATGGCCGCCTCCTCCGAAGTCCCCGCAGCTGCCACGACCCGCCGCAAGGCCGGACGCCACCGCGGTGAGGGCCAGTGGGCCGTTGGCCACTTCACGCCGCTCAACGGCAATGAGCAGTTCAAGAAGGACGACGACGGTCTCAATGTGCGGACGCGCATTGAGACGATCTACAGCAAGGCCGGCTTCGACTCGATCGACCCCAACGACCTGCGCGGGCGGATGCGTTGGTGGGGGCTCTACACCCAGCGCAAGCCCGGGATCGACGGCGGCAAGACCGCGATCCTGGAGCCGGAGGAGCTGGACGACAAGTACTTCATGCTGCGGGTCCGCGTCGACGGCGGGCGGCTGTCCGTGGCCCAGCTGCGCGCCATCGGCGAGGTCTCCGAGGAGTACGCCCGCGGCACCGCGGACATCACCGACCGGCAGAACATCCAGCTGCACTGGATCCGGATCGAGGACGTCCCCGCCATCTGGGAGAAGCTGGAGGCCGTCGGGCTCTCCACGACCGAGGCGTGCGGTGACTGCCCGCGCGTGATCATCGGTTCGCCGGTGGCCGGTATCGCGGCGGACGAGATCATCGACGGCACCCCGGCCGTCGACGAGATCCACGAGCGCTACATCGGCAGCAAGGAGTTCTCCAACCTGCCGCGCAAGTTCAAGACCGCGATCTCCGGCTCCCCCGTCCAGGACGTGGTCCACGAGATCAACGACGTGGCCTTCGTCGGCGTCGTCCACCCCGAGCACGGCCCCGGCTTCGACCTCTGGGTCGGCGGCGGGCTGTCCACCAACCCCAAGCTCGCCCAGCGCCTGGGCACCTGGGTGCCGCTGGACGAGGTCGCGGACGTCTGGGCCGGTGTCGTCGGGATCTTCCGGGACTACGGCTACCGCCGGCTGCGCACCCGCGCCCGGCTGAAGTTCCTGATGGCCGACTGGGGCCCGGAGAAGTTCCGCCAGGTGCTGGAGGACGAGTACCTGAACCGCAAGCTGGCCGACGGCCCGGCCCCCGAGGAGCCGGCGTCCAAGTGGCGCGACCACATCGGGGTGCACCAGCAGCAGGACGGCCGCTTCTACGTGGGCTTCGCGCCGCGCGTCGGCCGGGTCGACGGCACCACCCTCACCAAGGTCGCCGAACTCGCCGCCGCGCACGGCTCCGACCGGCTGCGCACCACCGTCGAGCAGAAGATGCTCATCCTCGATGTCGAGCAGGACCGGGTCGACGCGCTGGTCGCCGGACTGGAGGCGCTGGACTTCCAGGTCAACGCCTCGCCGTTCCGGCGCGGCACGATGGCCTGCACCGGCATCGAGTTCTGCAAGCTCGCCATCGTCGAGACCAAGGGCCGCGGCGCCTCGCTCATCGACGAACTGGAGCGGCGGATGCCGGACTTCCAGGAGCCGGTCACCATCAACCTCAACGGCTGCCCGAACGCCTGCGCCCGTATCCAGGTCGCGGACATCGGACTCAAGGGGCAGCTGGTCCTGGACGACGACGGCAACCAGGTCGAGGGCTACCAGGTGCACCTGGGCGGCGCGCTGGGCCTCGAACCCGGCTTCGGCCGCAAGGTCCGCGGGCTGAAGGTCACCGCGGACGAACTCCCCGACTACGTCGAGCGGGTGCTGCGCAACTTCGAGGCGCAGCGCGAGGAGGGCGAGCGGTTCGCCACCTGGGCGGCGCGCGCCGAAGAGGGTGCGTTGAAGTGAGTGAGCGCGCCGCGCCGTTCTACTGCCCGTACTGCGGGGACGAGGACCTGCGCCCCTCCGAAGACGGCACCTCCCGCGGAGAAGGCGCAGCCTGGGAATGCCGGTCCTGCAGCCGTGCGTTCCGGCTGAAGTTCCTGGGGCTGCTGGCCCCGGGGGCCACCGGCCAGTCCCCTTCCGCTTCCGACGGAGGTATGTCGTGACCACCACTGCCGACCTTCCGCACCTCGCCGAGCAGGCGGGCCGCGACCTGGAGGACGCGCCCGCCCTGGAGATCCTCAGGTGGGCCTCCGAGACCTTCGGTCCGCGCTTTTGCGTCACCTCCTCGATGGAGGACGCGGTCGTCGCGCATCTGGCCTCGCGGGCGTTCCCCGGTGTGGACGTGGTGTTCCTGGACACCGGCTACCACTTCCCGGAGACCCTCGGGACCCGGGACGCGGTGGCCGAGGTGATGGACGTCAACGTCATTGCTCTGACTCCCCGTCAGACGGTGGCCGAGCAGGACGCCGAGTACGGCCCGAAGCTGCACGACCGCGACCCCGACCTGTGCTGCGCGCTGCGGAAGGTCAGGCCCCTCGAAGAGGGCCTGGCCGGGTACGACGCCTGGGCGACGGGGCTGCGCCGGGACGAGTCGCCGACCCGGGCGAACACCCCGGTCGTCGGCTGGGACCCCAAGCGGCAGAAGGTGAAGGTCTCCCCGATCGCCCGCTGGACGCAGGCCGACGTGGACGCGTACGTGGCCGAGCACGGGGTGCTGACCAACCCGCTGCTGATGGACGGCTACGCCTCCGTCGGCTGCGCGCCCTGCACCCGCCGGGTGCTGGAGGGCGAGGACGCCAGGGCCGGCCGCTGGGCCGGGAGCAACAAGACCGAGTGCGGGCTGCACTGATGACAGAGCATCAGGAGATATCCATGACGGGCGCCACGATCTGGCTGACCGGTCTGCCGAGCGCGGGCAAGACGACCCTCGCGCACGAGCTGGCCGGCCGGCTGCGCGGCGAGGGCCACCGGGTCGAGGTGCTCGACGGCGACGAGATCCGCGAATTCCTGTCCGCGGGCCTGGGGTTCACCCGCGCCGACCGGCACACCAACGTCCAGCGCATCGGCTTCGTGGCCGAGCTGCTGGCGAGCAACGGCGTCAAGGCGCTGGTTCCGGTGATCGCGCCGTACGCGGACAGCCGCGAGGCGGTGCGCAGGCGCCACCAGGCCGAGGGCACCGCCTACCTGGAGGTGCATGTGGCCACGCCCGTCGAGGTGTGCTCCGAGCGGGATGTGAAGGGCCTGTACGCCAAACAGGCGGCGGGCGAGATCTCCGGGCTGACCGGCGTGGACGACCCGTACGAGGCCCCCGAGTCGCCCGATCTGCGCCTTGAGTCGCACACCCAGACCGTGCAGGAGTCCGCGGCGGCGCTGCACACGCTGCTCACCGAAAGGGGACTGGCATGACCACCATCGCTGCCGTGACCGGGAACGCCGGGGACAGCGACAGCCGCTACGCGCTGTCGCACCTGGACGCCCTGGAGTCCGAGGCGGTGCACATCTTCCGTGAGGTGGCGGGGGAGTTCGAGCGGCCGGTGATCCTGTTCTCCGGCGGCAAGGACTCCATCGTCATGCTGCACCTCGCGCTGAAGGCGTTCGCGCCGGCCGCGGTGCCGTTCTCGCTGCTGCACGTCGACACCGGGCACAACTTCCCCGAGGTGCTCGACTACCGCGACCGCACGGTGGAGCGGCACGGGCTGCGGCTGCACGTCGCCTCCGTGCAGGACTTCATCGACCGCGGTGAGCTGCGCGAGCGCCCGGACGGCACCCGTAACCCGCTGCAGACCGTCCCGCTGCTGGACGCCATCGAGACGGGCCGCTTCGACGCGGTCTTCGGCGGCGGCCGCCGGGACGAGGAGAAGGCGCGCGCCAAGGAGCGGGTGTTCTCGCTGCGTGACGAGTTCGGCGGCTGGGACCCGCGCCGGCAGCGCCCCGAGCTGTGGCAGCTCTACAACGGCAAGCACTCCCCCGGTGAGCACGTCCGGGTCTTCCCGCTGTCCAACTGGACCGAGCTGGACGTGTGGCAGTACATAGCCCGCGAGAAGATCGAGCTGCCCGCCATCTACTACGCCCACGAGCGGGAGGTCTTCGCCCGTAACGGCATGTGGCTGGCGCCCGGTGAGTGGGGCGGCCCCAAGGACGGCGAGAGCCTGGAGACCCGGCAGGTGCGCTACCGCACCGTCGGCGACATGTCCTGCACCGGCGCCGTCGACTCCGACGCCGACACCATCGAGGCCGTGATCGCGGAGATCGCCGCCTCCCGGCTCACCGAACGGGGCGCCACCCGGGCCGACGACAAGATGTCCGAGGCCGCCATGGAGGACCGCAAGCGCGAGGGGTACTTCTAACGATGAGCACCACCCAAGATGTTGAGAGCGTCATCGACGCCGGTGCGACCTCGCTGCTGCGGTTCGCCACCGCCGGATCCGTGGACGACGGCAAGTCGACGCTGGTGGGCCGGCTGCTGCACGACTCCAAGTCGGTGCTCGCCGACCAGCTGGAGGCCGTCGAGCACGCCTCCCGCAACCGCGGGCAGGAGGCACCCGACCTGGCGCTGCTGACCGACGGGCTGCGGGCCGAGCGCGAGCAGGGCATCACCATCGATGTCGCCTACCGCTACTTCGCCACCCCGCGTCGCCGCTTCATCCTGGCGGACACCCCGGGGCATGTGCAGTACACCCGCAACATGGTCACCGGCGCCTCCACCGCCGAGCTGGCCGTGGTGCTGGTCGACGCCCGCAACGGCGTGGTCGAGCAGACCCGCCGGCACGCCGCGGTCGCCGCCCTGCTGCGCGTCCCGCACGTCGTCCTGGCCGTCAACAAGATGGACCTGGTCGACTACGCCGAGCCCGTCTTCGCCGCCATCGCCGAGGAGTTCACGACGTACGCGGCCTCGCTGGGCGTCCCGGAGATCACCGCGATCCCGATCTCGGCGCTGGCCGGCGACAACGTGGTGTCGCCGTCGGCCAACATGGACTGGTACGGCGGCCCGACCGTGCTGGAGCACCTGGAGACCGTGCCGGTCGTCGCCGACCCGTCGGACGACCCCGGCCGCTTCCCGGTCCAGTACGTGATCCGTCCGCAGACCGCCGAACACCCCGACTACCGCGGCTACGCGGGCCAGGTCGCCTCCGGTGTGCTGCGCGTCGGCGACGCCGTCACCGTGCTGCCCTCGGGCCGGACGAGCACCATCGAGGCGATCGACGCGCTCGGTGAGTCCGTGGACGTGGCCTGGGCGCCGCAGTCGGTGACCGTCCGGCTCGCCGACGACCTGGACATCTCGCGCGGCGACCTGATCGCGCCGACGGCCACCGCGCCGGGCGTCTCGCAGGACGTCGAGGCGACCGTCTGCCATGTGGCGGACCGTCCGCTGACCGTCGGGCAGCGGGTGCTGCTCAAGCACACCACCCGTACGGTCAAGGCGCTCGTCAAGGACATCCCGTCCCGGCTGACCCTCGACGACCTCTCCCAGCACCCGGCGCCCGGTGAGCTGGCCGCCAACGACATCGGGCGGATCGTGCTGCGCACGGCTGAGCCGCTGGCGCTGGACGCCTACGCCGACTCCCGCCGCACCGGCTCGTTCCTGCTGATCGACCCGGCCGACGGGACGACGCTGACCGCGGGCATGGCGGGCACCGCGTTCGCCGAGGCGGCCGAGGAGACTGCCCAGGCCGAGGCGGCGGACGACGAGGGATGGGACTTCTGAGCATGCTCAAGGACGTGTTCTCGACCTTCGCGAAGGAGGGCGGCCGCATCGGCAGCGGCGCCCTGGGCAGCGGGCAGGGCGGAGTCGGCCGATGTGTGCGCTGACGATGCTCCGCTCCGTTTCCACCGCACCACCCTTCCGAAGATCCACAGCTTCGCCGGGCGCGCCGTAGAGGGCGCGCACCGCCCGGCCCTCCGAGAGGACCTCCTCCCGTGTCTGCCGTTCGACACCGCCTGCTGGCGGCCACCGCAACCGTCCCGCTGCTGATCGCGGCGCTGGGCGCCTGCGGCTACGGCTCCGAGGCCAAGAAGGACACCTCGGCCGGCGTCGCCCCCAAGGGGCCGAAGACCGATGGGCTCGACCACCTGACGATCGGGTACTTCGGCAACACCACGCACGCCACCCCCCTGGTCGGACTCCAGAACGGCACGTTCCAGAAGGAACTGGGCGGCACCGAGGTGAAGTCCTCCGTCTTCAACGCGGGCCCGCAGGAGATCGAGGCGCTCAACTCGGGCGCCATCGACATCGGCTGGATCGGCCCCTCCCCCGCCATCAACGGCTATGCGAAGTCGCACGGCAAGAGCTTGAAGATCATCGGCGGTTCGGCCTCCGGCGGTGTCTCGCTGGTGGTCAACCCCAAGAAGGTCAAGGGCCTGGGCGACCTCAAGGGCAAGACGATCGCGACCCCGCAGCTGGGCAACACCCAGGACGTCGCGCTGCTCAACTACCTGTCCGGGAAGGGCTACCGGGTCGACCCGACCACCGGCAAGGGCGATGTCACCGTCCAGCGCACCGACAACAAGGTGACGCCCACGGTCTTCCAGCAGGGCGGCATCGACGGTGCCTGGGTGCCCGAGCCCACCGCGTCGAAGCTCGTCGCCGAGGGCGGCAAGACGATCCTGGACGAGAAGAAGCTGTGGAAGGACGGGAAGTTCGTCATCACGAACATGATCGTCTCGCAGAAGTTCCTCAAGGAGCACCCCAAGGCCGTCGAGGCGGTGCTGCGGGCGTCGGTGAAGACCAACGCCTGGATGCGCTCGCACCCGGCCGAGGCGAAGAAGGCCCTCAACGACAAGCTCGCCTCCTCGGGCGTCGCCGGCAAGGCCCTGCCGCAAAACGTCATCGACCCGGCGTTCAAGAACGTCGACATCACCGATGACCCGCTGGCCGCCACCCTCCGGGAGGAGGCCGACCACGCCGTCAAGGCGGGCCTGCTCAAGAAGCCCGGCCTGAAGGGCATCTACGACCTCACCCTGCTGAACAAGGTGCTCAGGTCCGAGGGCCGGCCGACGGTCGACGACGCCGGACTCGGCAGCAAGTAGCCCCCGCCCGCAGCACCGCACTCCCCCAGGAGGTGACACCGATGACGACCACCACGCTCACCGAGCAGCAGCCCGCCACGGCGGACCCGGGCACCACCGTGCCGTACGCGGCCCGCATCGACCATGTCTCGAAGTCGTTCGGCCGCACCGGCGCCCAGCAGCATGTCCTGGACGACATCAGCATCGATGTGGCGCCCGGCGAATTCGTCTGCCTCCTGGGGGCCTCGGGCTGCGGCAAGTCCACCCTCCTCAACCTGGTGGCCGGCCTGGACGCTCCGTCGGCCGGCACCATCGAGACGCCGGGCGGCCGGCCGGCCCTGATGTTCCAGGAGCACGCACTGTTCCCGTGGCTGACCGCGGGCCGCAACATCGAACTGGCGCTGCGGCTGCGCGGGGTGCCGCGCGCGGAGCGCCGCGAGGAGGCCGAGCGGCTGCTCGAACTCGTCCGGCTCAAGGGCGCCCACGGCAAGCGGGTGCACGAGCTGTCGGGCGGCATGCGGCAGCGGGTCGCCATGGCCCGTGCGCTCGCCCAGGACAGCCAACTGCTGCTGATGGACGAGCCGTTCGCGGCGCTCGACGCGATCACCCGGGACGTGCTGCACGACGAGCTGACCCGGATCTGGCGCGCTGCGAACGACAGCGCCGCCGGCGCGGGCAACCTCTCGGTCCTCTTCGTCACCCACAACGTCCGCGAGGCCGTACGGCTCGCCGAGCGGGTGGTGCTGCTGTCGTCCCGGCCGGGCCGGATCGCCCGTGAGTGGCGGGTGGACATCCCGCAGCCGCGCCGTATCGAGGACGCCGCGGTCGCCGACCTTTCCATCGAGATCACCGAACAGCTCCGTGGGGAGATCCGCCGCCATGGCCAGCACTGAGACCAAGGACCCGGCCACCGCCGGCGAGGCCACCGACGAGACCGGCGACATCGCCGGACTGGAGGCCGGGCTCGACGCCCTGGAATCCAGGGTCGTCGACCGGCAGCCGTGGCTGCGCACCGTCGTCACAAAGGCGTTCCCCCCGCTGGTCGCCATCGCGCTGGTGCTCGCCCTGTGGCAGCTCGCCTACCACTTCGAGCTCAAGCCGCACTACCTGCTGCCGAGCCCCGTCGACGTGGGCCGCTCGCTCCAGCAGAAGTGGCTGGAGGGCACGCTGCTGAGCTTCGTGTGGACCAGCGTCTCCCGCGGCGCGCTCGGCTTCGTGGCCTCGGTGGGCATCGGCACGGTGCTCGGGCTGATCGTCGCCCGGGTCAAGCCCGTGCGGGCGGCGATCGGGCCGATCCTGAGCGGGCTGCAGTCCCTGCCGTCGGTGGCCTGGGTCCCGGCCGCGATCATCTGGTTCGGGCTGAGCGACGCCACGATCTACGCGGTGGTGCTGCTCGGCGCGGTGCCGTCCATCGCCAACGGGCTGGTGGCCGGGGTCGACCAGATCTCCCCGCTCTACCTGCGGGCGGGCCGCACCATCGGCGCCACCGGTCTCGCCGGGGTCCGGCACGTCCTGCTGCCGGCCGCGCTGCCCGGCTACATCGCCGGGCTCAAGCAGGGCTGGGCGTTCTCCTGGCGTTCCCTGATGGCCGCCGAACTCATCGTCAACGCGCCCGATCTGGGCACCGGACTGGGCCAGCTGCTGGAGCAGGGCCGGGAACTCCAGGACATGTCCTGGGTGCTGGCCGCGATCCTGCTCATCCTCATCGTCGGCATCGGCATCGAGCTGCTGATCTTCGCCCCGGTCGAGCGCCGGGTGCTGCGCAGCCGCGGCCTCCTCGTGAAGAGCTGACCCATGGACACCCGCCCCACACGCCCCACGCTTCTGGTCGTCGCCCACGGCAGCCATGACCCGCGGCACGCGGCGACCGTCTCCGCGCTCTGCGCGCGGGTCCGGGCGCTGCGGCCGGGGCTGCGGGTCGAGGTCGGCTACCTCGACTTCAACGCGCCCCGGGTGCCACGGGTGCTGGAGCGCCTGGCGGCCGAGGGGACGCGGGAGGTGGTGGCGCTGCCGCTGCTGCTCACCCGGGCCTTCCACGCCAAGTCCGACATCCCGGCGGTACTGCGGGAGGCGGCCGCGCGGCTGCCGCTGCTGACCATCCGCCAGGCGGATGTGCTGGGCCCCTCGTCCCTCCTGACCGCCGCGCTGGAGCGCCGGCTGGAGGAAGCCGGGCTGCGGCCCGGCGACCGTCGCTCGACCGGGGTCGTGCTGGCCGCGGCGGGCTCCTCGGACCCGGAGGCGAGCGCAGTGATCGCTCAAATCGCGCGGGAGTGGTGGCGCACCGCTGGTTGGTGCGCCGTGCGTCCTGCGTTCGCCTCCGCATCTCTTCCCCGCACCGCGGACGCCGTGCGGGAGCTGCGCGCCGAGGGGGTGCGGCGGGTGGCGGTCGCCCCGTACGTGATCGCTCCCGGGTTCCTCCCGGACCGGATCGCGGCCGGTGCCCGCGAGGCCCGCGCCGACCTCCTCGCCCCGGTCCTCGGCCCGGCGCCCGAGCTGGCCCGGCTGCTGCTGCGGCGCTACGAGGCGGCGGTCCGGGCGGACGCCCGAGGGGACCTGGCGGCGCTGAGCGCCTGAACAGGTCCCCGGGCGCGGCGGTTCAGCGCGTGGTGCGCAGCCAGACCGTGGTCCACGGCGGCAGGGTGTCGCCGGTGACCGGTGCGGAGCTCAGCAGCAGTTCACCGGGCGGCAGCGGCCGGGGCTCACCGGACAGGTTGGCGACGCACTCCCAGCCGCCCGAGCGGCGGAAGTGCAGCACGTCCCGGCCGGCCCCCGGGCTGTCGTCGGCCCATTCCAGCGCCTCGTCGGCGATCATCCGGCGGCGGGTGGCCAGCGCGGTGCGGTAGAGCTCCAGGGGGGCGGACGCCACGCCCTGCTGAGCCTCGACGGACAGCTCGCCCCAGCCTGCGGGCTGCGGCAGCCAGGAGCCGCCGCTGCCGAAGCCGTACGCGCTGCCCTCCCGCCGCCAGGGCAGCGGCACCCGGCAGCCGTCCCGCCCCTTGAGCCGGCCGCCGCTGCGGGTCCACACCGGGTCCTGAAGGCTGTCGCGGGCGAGGTCGGCGACCTCGGGCAGGCCCAGTTCCTCGCCCTGGTACACGTACGCCGAGCCGGGCAGTGCCAGCATCAGCAGGGTGGCGGCCAGGGCCCGGCGCAGGCCGAACTCCCGGTCCAGGGCGGGTTCCCGGCCGTCGGAGAGCAGCCAGGCCTCCTCGTCGCGGCCGTCCGGGAGGCCGTAGCGGGAGGCGTGCCGGATCACATCGTGGTTGGAGAGCACCCAGGTCGCGGTCGCCCCGGCGGCCCGTGCGCCGGCGAGCGCGGTGTCGATGGAGGAGCGCAGCTCCGCCGCGTCCAACGAGGCCCGCAGGAAGTCGAAGTTGAAGGCCTGGCCGAGTTCCTGCGGTGTGGCGTAGGCGGTGCGGCGGGAGTTGCGCACCCAGGCCTCGGCGACGGCGACCCGGGGCGGGTCGTACTCGTTGAAGACCTTGCGCCACTCCCGGAAGATGTCGTGCACCGCGTCGCGGTCCCAGAAGGGGTGGCTGCCGTCCTCGGGCAGGTCCTCCGGCCGGTAGTCGACGACGGTGCCGGTGTCGCGGAGCGGCGCGGCCAGGTCCTTCGCCAGGCCGTGGGCCACATCGACCCGGAAACCGTCGACTCCGCGGTCGGACCAGAAGCGCAGGGTGTGCCGGAAGTCGGCGCGGACCTCGGGGTTGTCCCAGTTGAAGTCGGGCTGTTCGGGGGCGAAGAGGTGGAGGTACCACCAGCCGTCCGGCAGCCGGGTCCAGGCAGGGCCGCCGAAGCAGGAGACCCAGTCGGTGGGCGGCAGTTCACCGTGCGCGCCCTTGCCCTCGCGGAAGACGTAGCGCTCCCGCGCGGCGGAGCCGGGTGCGGCGCGCAGCGCCTCCTGGAACCACACGTGCAGGTGGGAGGAGTGGTTCGGGACGATGTCCACCATCACCTTGAGGCCCAGGCGGTGGGCCTCGGCCACCATGGCGTCGAAGTCGTCGAGGGTGCCCAGCCGCGGGTCGACATCGCGGTAGTCGGCGACGTCGTAGCCGCCGTCGGCCAGCTCCGAGGGGTAGAAGGGGCTCAGCCAGACGGCGTCCACGCCCAGTTCGGCGAGGTAGGGGAGCCGGGACGTCACCCCGGGGAGGTCGCCGATGCCGTCACCGTCGGAGTCGGCGAAGCTGCGCGGGTACACCTGGTAGACAACGGCCTGCCGCCACCAGTCGGTGGTGTCGCGGGCGGGGTCGAGGTGCTGTGCGGTCACGTGGAGGCCTTTCGGGGCGGGAGGGGACGCATGGGGGCGCCTCCCGGCGGTAGCTGGGGCAGGGGTACGGCGCGGCGCCGGGTCGGGCGGTGCGGCGGGGACGGCCCGTCGGGGCCCGGCGGGGAGGCCGGGGTCATCCCTTCACCGCCCCTGAGGTCATGCCCGAGACGATCGAGCGGCGGAAGATCAGGACCAGGACGCCGATCGGCAGGGTGGCCGCCACGGCCCCCGCGAAGAGCGTCCCGTAGGGGACGGTGTACTGGCTGGTGAAGAGGGCGATGCCGACCGGCACGGTGCGGTGGCCGTCCTCGCTGTTGAAGGTCAGCGCCAGCAGGAACTCCGCCCAGGTCGCGGTGAAGGTGAAGATGCCCGCGGTGAACAGGCCCGGCCGGGCCAGCGGCGCGATCACGGTCAGGACGGTGCGCAGCGGCCCGGCGCCGTCGACGGTGGCCGCCTCCTCCAGCTCCCGGGGGATACCGGCCAGGTAGTTGCGCATGATCCAGATGGCGAACGGCAGATTGAGCGCGACATAGGGCACGATCAGGCCCGCGTAGCTGTTGAGCAGTCCCGCCTGCCGCTCCAGCAGGAACAGCGGCACGACCAGCGCGATCGGCGGGAAGACGGACAGCATCAGCAGTGCGGTCATGATGGCTCCGCGGCCGCGCAGCGGGGTGCGGGCCAGTGCGTAGCCGGCGAAGAAGGACAGCCCCAGCACGGCGGCGGTGGAAACGGACGCCACCACCACGCTGTTGAGCAGATAGCGGCCGATGCCGTTGCGGATGAACGCCTCCGCGTAGTTGCCGAGCGTCGCCGACTGCGGTACCAGGCTGGGCGGGGCGGCGCTGATCTCGCCCGGTCCCTTGAAGGACGAGGAGAGCATCCAGTACAGCGGCAGGGTCGACAGCACGACGATCGCCAGACCGCCGAGGTTGACGGCGTTGAGGTACCGGCGGATACCGGTCTCGGGTGCACGGCGGCTCATGCCCGCCCTCCTTCGTCGGCCTGCGTCCGGAAGACCCGCAGGAAGAGCAGACAGCAACCGATCACGATGACGGCGGTGGTGGTGGCGACCGCCGCGCCGCGGCCGATGTCGAGGTTCTGGAACAGGGTCTTGTAGCCGAGGATCGCCAGGGATTCGGTGGCGGTGCCCGGTCCGCCCTGGGTCAGCACGAACGGCAGGTCGAAGATGCCGAAGGCCTGGAGGATGCGGAAGAGGACGGCGATGGCCATGATCGGCCGCAGCTGCGGCAGCGTCACCTGCCAGAAGGTGGTCCAGGCACCGGCGCCGTCGATCTCCGCCGCCTCGTAGACATCGCCGGGAATCAGCATCAGCCCGGCGAGGACCACGATCGCGACAAAGGGCGTGGTCTTCCAGACGTCGACCACCACCATGGCGCCCATGGCGGAGGCGGGCTGCCCGAGGATGTCCGGCTGGCTGCCGAGGATCTGCTCGAAGAGCCACGTGAGCCCGCCGTAGGTGCCGTTGTAGAGATAGCCCCACAACTGGGCGGCGACGACATTGATCAGGGCCCAGGGCAGCAGCAGGACCGCCAGCACCCCGCCGCGGGCCGCCCCCAGCCGTTCCAGCACGAGCGCCGCCGCAGTACCGAGCACCAGCTCCAGCAGCACGGTGACGACGGTGAAGCCGAAGGTGAAGAGGAGCGCATGGCGCCATTCCGGGCTGCTCAGCACGGCGGCGTAGTGGTCACCCGTCAGGGACGAGAGACGGAACCCGCCGTATTCCAGGCGCACATCGGCGAAGCTGAGCAGCACCGAGAAGAGCACGGGGAAGACCGTCACGGCGGCGATGGTCAGCAGCGCCGGCGAGGCGAACAGCCAGCCGGTGCGGGCCTGCCCGCGGCGGCTCACCCGGGCCGGGCCGCCGCCGCGCGGTGCAAGTCCGCCGCCCGGTCCGGCCGGCCGCGTGGCCGGACGCCGCGGAACGGTGCCGGAGGAGGTCGCGGAGGAGGTAACGGCATTCACAGGGCCCTGCCTTCCAGCGCGGTCCGGACATCGGCGCGGGCCGCGCGCACGGCCTCGGCGGGCGAGGTCCGGCCACCGGTCACGGCGTTGGCCTGGGTGTAGAGCGCCTTGCTGACCTGGGGGTAGTACGGGGTCTGCACCGGCCGGGCGACCAGCCGCAGTTCCTTGGCCCGCAGGAGCGTCGGATCACCGGCCCGGCGGGCCTCCGGCCGGGTCAGTACCTCATCGAGTGCCGGAATCACCCCGGCGTGTTTCAGCAGGATCATCTGCGCCTCCTCTCCGGCGCAGAAGCGGGCGAAGGCGACCGCGGCCCCGAGGTGCTGGGAGTTGGGATTGACGAAATTGCTCCAGCCACCGGCGCAGCTCACGCCGCGCGGGCCGTCGCCGTCGAAGCCGGGGCGGGGGACGACACCGACCCGGCCGGCCACCTTGGAGACCGAGCGGTCGGCCGCGTTGCCCCAGGCGTAGGACCAGTTGCGCAGGAAGACCCCGCGGCCGCCGGTGAAGGTGTCCTGCGAGTCCGCCTCCGCGTAGGTGGTGACCGTACGGGGCGTGACACCGGTCTCGGTGAACTCCCGCATCAGCGCGAAGGCCCGCTCCGCACCCGGCCCGTTGAGCGCCACCCGGCCCGCTTCGTCCAGTACGGGGGCCTGGGCGTCGGCCAGGAACTCGGTGACGTTGCAGGTCAGCGACTCCGATACGGAGGCCTGCCAGAGAAAGCCGTAGGCGGCGTCCCCGGCCCGCTGGATTCTGCGCGCCGTGCGCAGCAGCTCCTCCCAGCTGCGGGGCACCGGCAGACCGTGCTTGGCCAGCAGGTCCTTGCGGTAGTAGAGGAAGGCGCTGTCGGTGAAGAAGGGCAGCGCGTACACCGCTCCGCGGTACTCGCTCACCCGCCGCAGCGCCGCCGGATAGTCCGCCCAGAAGTCCTTGGGCAGCAGCGTTTGCACAGGCAGCGCAAGGGAGTTGGCGCCGAACTGGGCCGGCCAGGTGGTGTCCCCGAGGTAGACGTCGGGGGTGGGTGAGGCCCCGGCGAGCTGGGTGGTGACCGCGGCGCGGTTGGCGTCGGTGGTGCTGAGGGCGTTCGACTTCCGGACCCGGAGGTGCGGGTTGCGGCGCTCGAAGGCGCGGATGATCAGGTCGGCCACCACCGGGCCGTTCCGGGAGGGGATTTCGGACACCCACCAGACGAGGGTGGCCGGGGTACGCGGGACGTGGGCAGCCCGGGTCAACAGGGTGTCCAAGGGCTTGCCCGCGCAACCGCTGGTGAGCCCGGCTCCGGCGGCGAGACCGCCCGCGAGCAGGGTTCTGCGGCTCAAGGCCATGAGTGCTCCTCACGTCTTGCCTGTCTTCGATGACAGCGCTTGCAGGCTAGAAGTGGCCTTGTCGTCAGGTCAACGGCTGGTGAGCAACGGATTTCTCCGGGAATTCTGCTGGCAACGCTGTCATCATCTTTTTGTGCTAGCGTCCCGGCATGTCCTCAGCTCGGAGCGAGGCCACGATGGCCGATGTGGCCCATCGGGCGGGGGTTTCGGTATCCACCGTTTCGCGCACTTTGCGCGGACTGTCGACGGTCTCGGACGGCACCCGCGCCCGGGTGGAAGCGGCGGCCCGCGAGCTCTCGTTCGCGATCACCCGCAGCGCCTCCAGTCTCGTGACCGGCCGCACCGGACGGGTCGCCGTACTCACCCCGCACCTGGAAACGTGGTTCCTGAGCGCGGCGCTGGCCGGTATGGCGCCCGCGCTGCGCGAGGCAGGTCTCGACCTGCTGGTCTACAGCGTGGCCGATGTGCGCGAACGCGCCGATTTCTTCGACCGGTTGCCCGCCCGCCGCAATGCCGACGCCCTGCTCGTGGTGAGCTTCGCCCTCTCCCCCGCCGAGCGGGCCCGGCTGGACGATCTGGGCATGCCGCTCGTCTTCGTCAGCCAGCACGCCGACGGCCGCCCCAGCGTCTATGTCGACGACGCGGACGCCGCGCTGCGCGGCACCCGCCATCTGCTCAATCTCGGGCACCGGCGAATCGCCTTCCTCCAGACGTCCGACGAGACCGGCTTCACCTGGAGCAGCAAGAACCGGCTCGCCGGGCATCTGCGGGCCCTGGCGGAGGCGGGTGTGGGGCACGACGACGCGCTGGTGATGAGCGTGCGCGGCTGGAAGGGCAGCGGGATGGGCGCGGCGGTGGGCCGGCTGCTGAGCCTCCAGGACCCGCCGACCGCGCTGTTCGCCGAGACCGACGATTTCGCGTTCCGGCTGCTGGCGGCGCTCCGGGAGGCCAACGTCCCGGTACCCGGACGCGTTTCGGTCATGGGCTTCGACAACCACGTCATGGCCGGGGTCCTGGGTCTGACGACGCTGGCCCAGCCCGCCGCCGAGATAGGCCGCACCGCGGTCCGGCTGGCCCGCGCGGTGATCGACGACGCCGACGGCGCCCACCAGCGGCACATCGTCCTGCCGACCGAACTCGTCCCCCGCGGCAGCACGGCACCGCCACCGGCGGGCAACTGAACCCGGGCCGTCCGCAGCGCCGTGGCGTCCGGCACCGGTCCCCGGCCGGCGGAAGCTGACCTAACTGACCTTGCTGACCGCCGCTGACCCTTCACCCACATCCCCCTTCTCGACTGTCATAGGACTGCACCTCTCCGGGTGCACCAGAGACGACCTGGGGGAAACAGATGCTGGACAAGAGTTACGTCGTGCCCTGGGAGAAGCGGGGCAGCCTGTCCACCGACGCCGAGGCGGCCGTGCTGGCCGAGCTGGTCCACGAGAGCACGCCGCTCCCGGCCGGCACCCGCCGCGAACGGTTCGAGCACTCCTTCGCCGAGTCGGTCGACAGCCGGCACGCGGTCTCGGTGAACAGCGGAGCGGCCGCCCTCCAACTGGCGATCGGGATGCTCGACCTGGCCCCCGGCGACGAGGTCATCGCCACCCCGCAGACCCACCGCGCCACCGTCCAGCCGCTGCTCGACCACGACGTACGGGTCCGGTTCTGCGATGTCGACCCCACCACCCTCAACCTCGACCCGGTCGCGCTGGAGGCGCTGATCACCCCGCGCACCCGGGCCCTGCTGCTGGTGCACTACGGCGGCTGCCCTGCCGAGATGGACACCGTCATGGCACTGGCACGGCGCCACGGCTTCCTCGTACTGGAGGACTGCGTACATGCGCTGGGCGCGCGCTACCGCGGCCGCAGCGCCGGGTCACTGGCGGACATCGCCACCTTCGGCCTCCGGAACACCCGGACCAGCACCGTGCTCGGCGAGGGCGGGCTCATCACCTGTGACCGGGACGACTGGGCGGAGCGTCTGTACCGGCTGCGCGCCCACGACCCGGACGCCCGCACCGCGCACCCCCGGCCGCAGCCGGCCGGGCTGCCGGGGACCGCGTACGCCGCCCCGCTCCGGGACGCCGGCTCACGGCGGCTGCCCGGGAGGGACGCGACGATGCCGGAGGCGGTCGCGGCCCTCGGACAGGCCCAGCTCGCCTGGGTCGACACCGCCGGGGCGAAGCGGCGCGCGCTGGCCGGGCGGCTGGACGAGGTGCTCGCCCGCTACCCGTTCCTCACCCCGCAGTCGGCGCCCGCGCACAGCACGCACGCCTACCACCTCTACACCTGCTTCGCCGAGCACCAGGAGCTGCGCGACCGGCTGGTGCTGGCCCTGGACCGCAGGGGGGTGGAGATCCAGCTGCGGTACTTCCCCCAGCATCTGCTGCCGCAGTGGCGGCACCGCGGGCACCTGCGCGGCGAATGCCCGGTCGCCGAGCGCAGCTGGTTCGAGTCGCAGCTCAATCTCCCCTGCCATACCCAACTGACGCACAGTCAGCAGGACTACCTCATCGAGGCGTTGGACGGGTCACTGGCCGAACTGAACGGCACCCCGACGGCCCCGGCGCCGGTGCCCGCGGCGATCTGCGGAGGGGCGTGACGGGGACGGGGGTGACGGGGGCCGGTGTGACCGGGGCAGGGATGCCATTCCGCCGCTCACTGTCCCCCGTCCAGGCCCCCGCGCTCGACGAGCTGCCCGGCGATCACCTTGCGCTGGATCTCGTTGGTGCCCTCGCCGACGATCATCAGCGGTGCGTCACGGAAGTACCGCTCGACGTCGAACTCGGTCGAGTAGCCGTAACCCCCGTGAATGCGCACCGCGTTGAGGGCGATCTGCATGGCGGTCTCGGAGGCGAACAGCTTGGCCATCCCGGCCTCCATGTCCACCCGCCGGCCGGCGTCGGCCTCGCGGGCGGCGTGCAGGGTGAGCTGGCGCGCCGCCGAGAGGGAGGTGGCCATGTCCGCCAGGTAGTTGCCGATCGACTGGTGCTGCCAGATCGGCTTGCCGAACGACTCGCGCTCCTGGGCATAGGCGAGCGCGTCCTCCAGCGCCGCCCGGCCGACGCCGAGGGCCCGTGCGGCGACCTGGAGCCGGCCGGTCTCCAGGCCCCTCATCATCTGGGCGAACCCCTTGCCCTCGACGCCGCCGAGCACCGCGTCGGCCGGTGCGCGGTAGTCGTCGAAGGAGAGTTCACAGCTCTCGACGCCCTTGTAGCCCAGCTTGGGCAGATCGCGGGAGACCGTCAGACCGGGCCCGTGCTCGACGAGGAGGATCGAGATGCCCCGGTGCGCCGGGGTGGCGTCGGGGTCGGTCTTGCACAGCAGGGCGATCAGCCGGGAGCGCCGGGAGTTGGTGATCCAGGTCTTCGCCCCGTTGACCAGGTAGCCGTCCCCGTCGCGGCGGGCGACGGTGCGCAGGGCCTGGAGGTCGGAGCCCCCGCCGGGTTCGGTCAGCGCCATGGTGGCCCGGATCTCGCCGGTGGCCATCCGCGGGAGGTAACGGGACTTCTGCTCCTCGGTGCCGTGGTGCAGCAGCAGTTTCGCGACCACGGTGTGGCCGCCCATGGCACCGGCCAGGCTCATCCACCCGCGGGCGAGTTCCTCGGTGAGGAGCACATAGCAGGGTGTGGAGACCGGCGTGCCGCCGTACTCCTCGGGGACGGCGAGGCCGAAGATCCCGAGGTGCTTCATCCGCTCGATGAGCGCCGCGGGGTAGGTGTCGGTGTGTTCGAGTTCCCGGACCACCGGTTTGACGTCCCGGTCCACGAAGTCGTGCACCGTGCCGACGATGAACCGCTCGTCCCCGGAGAGGATGTCGAGAGTGCCCATGCTGCGCTGCTCCTTGCTGACGGTCGTGGGGGGTTCGGCCGGACGGCGTGCGGTGCGTCGCCCCGGCCCGCTCGCGGCTCAGATGACGCGGTCGGCGCGGAGGCCGGCGATCTCGGCGGCGTCGAGTCCCAGCCCGGTCAGGATGCTCTCGGTGTGTTCGCCGACCGCGGGGACCGGGTCCATCCGCGTGCCGGTGCCGGCGAGGTCGGCCGGCGGCAGCAGCGCCGGCACCGTACCGCCGGGAATCCCCACGTCGCGCCAGCGGTCCCGCTCCCGGAGCACCGGGTGGTCGAGGAACTGCGCGACGCCGTTCACCCCGGCGTTGGCGATGCCCGCGGCGTCCAGCGCCGCCATCGCCTCCCGGCTGTCCGACCGCCGGAACCGCTCGGCGACGATCGCGTTCAGCGCGTCCCGGTGCCCGACCCGGTCCGGGCCGGTGGCGAACCGCGGATCGTCCACCAGGTCCGGGCGCTCCAGGAACCGTTCGCACAGGGCGGCCCACTCGCGCTCGTTCTGGATGGAGAACAGCACCTCCTGGCCGTCGCCCGCGGTGTAGGCCCCGTACGGAGCGATGGTCGCGTGCTGGGTGCCGAGCCGCGGCGGCTGGGTGCCGCCGAACCGGGTGTAGTAGGCGGGCTGGCTCATCCATTCGGCCAGCGCCTCGAAGAGGGAGACCTCCACGGCGCGGGCGACACCGCTGACCGCCCGGGTATACAGGCTGGTCAGGATGCCCGAGTAGGCGTACATCCCGGCGGCGATATCGGCGACCGACACCCCCGCACGGGCGGTCTCCTCGGCGGTTCCGGTGAGGGACACCAGACCGGTCTGGCACTGGACGAGCAGGTCGTACGCCTTGCGGTCGGCCCAGGGCCCGGTGGTGCCGTAGCCGGAGACGGTGCAGGGGATCAGCGTGGGGAACCGCGCCCCGAGCGAGGCCGCGTCCAGATCCAGCCGGGCGGCGGCGCCGGGGGCCAGGTTCTGTACGAACACATCGGCGCCGGCCAGCAGTTGTTCCAGGATGTCCCGGCCGCGCGCCGACTTCAGGTCCAGGGTCAGGGACTCCTTGGACCGGTTGAGCCAGACGAAATAGCTGGACTGCCCCTGCACCGTGGTGTCGTACCGGCGGGCGAAGTCGCCTTCCTGCGGGCGCTCCACCTTGATCACCCGGGCGCCGAGGTCCGCCAGTTGACGGGTGGCGAAGGGCGCCGCCACGGCCTGCTCGACGCTGACGACGGTGATGCCGGAGAGCGGAAACTCGGTCATGCGGGGACCTCCAGGGGCCGGGGGAACACGGCGGCCCGGCGGCTGCGGGAAGCATGCGGCCGGACTCCGGGTGAGCATTACCTGAGCAGTGGCATCATGAAGCCTCATGGCAGGCCCGGTGTCATAACGAGTGTTGATGGTGCCATGCCGGGTACGGATGGCCGGTCAGGAGCGGACGGTGGACGTCAAACAACTCAAGGCGCTGGTCACGGTGGCCGAGGTCGGCAGCGTGACCAGGGCGGCGGAGTTGCTGCACCTGGTCCAGCCGGCCGTCACCCGGCAGATCCGGACACTGGAGCAGGATCTCGGGGCCACGCTCTTCGAGCGGACCCGGCACGGCATGCGCCCCACGGAGGCCGGGCTGGTCATGGTGGAGCGGGCCCGGCGCGCCCTGACCGAGCTCGACCGGGCCCGCGCGGAGATCCAGCCGGCTCCCGGGGTGGTGACCGGCATCGTGACGCTCGGCCTGCTGGAGAGCACGGCCGATCTGCTGGCGGCGCCGCTGGTGTCCGCGCTCGCCCGTGAGCATCCCGGCATCGAGCTGCGCCTGATGACCGCGTACTCCGGCCATCTCCAGCAGTGGCTGGACGCCGGCGACCTGGACCTGACGCTGCTGTACAACCTGGACAGCACGCCCTCGCTGAACGCCCACCCCCTGCTGCGGGAGAACCTCTGGGTGGTCGCGCCCCCGTCCGACGGCCTGCGCCCCGACCGCCCGGTCCCCTTCGCGCAGGCGGCGGAGCACCCCCTCGTCATGCCGGCGGCCGGCCACGCCCTGCGCACCCTGATCGACGCCGCCGCGCGGCAGGCGGACGCCACCCTGGACGTGGCCGTGCAGACCAACTCCCTTCGCGTGCAGAAGCAGTTGGTGCGCGCAGGTCACGGCTGGACCGTGCTGCCCGGCGTGGGCATCGCCGACGATGTCGCGCACGGGACGCTGAGCGCCGCGCCGCTGTGCGCACCCGACGTGTGGCGCTCGATCGTCCTCGGCACGCCGCGGGCGGGGCGCACCCCGCCGGCCGTCGAGGCCGTCGCCCGGGAACTCACTCACCAGGTCAACTCCGCTATACAGCACGGCACATGGCCCTCCGCGCAGCTCCCCGCGGCGGCGCCCCGACAGCCCGGCCGGCGGGCGCAGCCCGGTGACCCGCGGACCACTTCGTCCAGGAAGACCCGAGGAACGGCATGACCGACCACGCCCAGCGGCTGAACGCCTCGACCCACGCCCCGGACGGCACCGTCCTGGCCTACCAACGGCACGGCTTTGGACGCCCGTTGGTGCTCCTTCCCGGGCAGGCGAACAACCACCACTGGTGGGACGGTGTGCGTGCGGACTTCCACGCCACCCACGCCACGCTCACCATGGACTACCGCGGCACCGGAGCCAGCGGCAAACCCACCGGGAACTACTCCACCCAGCTGTTCGCCGACGACGTGATCGCCGTCCTGGACGCCCTGGAGATCGAGCAGGCCGATGTGTACGGGACCTCCATGGGCGGCCGCGTCGCGCAGTGGCTCGCCGCCCGCCATCCGCACCGGGTCCGCCGCCTCGTCCTGGGGTGCACCTCACCCGGCGGCCCCCATGCACAGGAACGGGACGGCTCGGTACGGCGCGCCCTGGCCCAGGCCGACCCGGCGGCCTCGCGGCAGGCCCTGCTCGACCTGATGTACTCCCCCGCCTGGCTGGCGGAGCACCCCGGCCCGTACACCACGCTCGGCGACCCCGGGATGCCCCCGCACGCCCGCCGGGGCCACCTCGTGGCCAGCAACGAGCACGACGCCTGGGACGCTCTCCCGCGGATCACCGCCCCCACCCTGGTGCTGCACGGCGAGCAGGACCGGCTCACCCCCGCGGCCAACGCGCCGCTGCTCGCCGACCGCATCCCCCGGGCCCGGATGCACCTCTTCCCCACCGCCCGCCACGCCTACTTCCAGGAGTGCCGCGCCGAGGCGGGCTCCCTGGTCAGTTCCTTCCTCGCCGCCCCGCCCGACCGGCCGTTCCCGCCGGACGCCCACGGCTGACCGCGCCGGACGTCACTCACCGCCCTCGGCGGCCGGTGCCTCCGCCGCCGCCCCGCGGTGCTGTCCGAGCAGACGCGTACGGAACAGGCCGAGCACCTCGTCCAGCGCCGCGCGGGTCGGCTGGCCCGGCTCGTCGACGAGGTGCTCGGTCAGGACGGAGTGCGGCGCCCTCACGGCATCCGGATTGGCGGCGGAGTCGTCCAACTCGACGGCGGTGAACGCGTCGCCGAGTTCGCGGCGCAGAAAGGCGAACCGGTCGCCCGGCACCAGCCGGTCGCCACGGAACCGGAGCCCGACGACCCGCAGGCCCTCGCGCTCACACCGCCCGCGGACGGTGGCGAGCTCCTCGGCGGAGATGTCGATCCTCCCGGCCCGGCTCCGGGTGACGGCGACCGGCAGCGACGGCTGGGACAGGACCGGGGCGAGCAGGCGCTCATCGGCGGCCATGGCCAGCGCGAAGCCCCCGGTGAGGCACATGCCGACGGCCCCGACGCCGGGACCGCCGCACCGCCCGTGCTCGTGCGCGGCCAGGGCCCGCAGCCAGGTCACCACCGGGGAGGACTTCCCGGTGGCCAGCACGGTGAACTCCCGGCTCACACACACCTTCCCGATGGACGAGGCCATATAGAGCCCGGCCCTCAGCCGGCCGATGTGTGCGGCGTCGGCATCGCGGCCGGGCTTGCCGAAGAGCACCGGCAGCACGGCGGTACAGCCGAGGTCGGCCACCCGCGCCGCGAACTCCAGCACCTTCGGTGTGATCCCCGGTATTTCCGCCAGCACGATCACGGCGGGCCCGGTGCCCCGCCGCAGAATCCGGTGGGTGGTGCCGTCGTGGGTGAAGGTGCCACGGTCGAAACCGGTCAGGTCGTGATCTGCCATGGATACCACCGCTTCGGTCGGTCACTGCTGAGGACTGGTCAGGTGCCGCGCTCCGGCCAGGGCACCTCGCCCCCCGTCCGGCGCCGCTCCCGCGCGACACTACCCAGTGGACAGCTTTCACGGAGCCCCCATCAGCCCCCCTGATCGGCTCAACTGCCCCACGAACAGCGGCAATCGGCCATCACCCGGGCCGCTCCCCCACCACCTCACCCACGGGTCGACATCCACCCCGACCATGATTCTGTAACGGTCCAGCCTCAAAGAGTGACAGCGACATTTGCTCAGAATGCTCTTGTGGTGCACTGAGCGCACGTGAGCGCGGCTCACGTGCGTAGGGGGGAAGCGATGACGGATTCGACGACATGCCCCGGATGTGGCCGGGGCACCGCTCCGGACGCCGCGTTCTGCAGCAAGTGCGGTACGGCCGTGCAGGACGGCGCGACGACCGCGACGCTGCCGCAGCAGACGGCCGATACTCCACCACCCGCCTCGGCCGCGCCCGGCCGGGCCGCCGCCCATCGCACCACCGTGCCGCGGTGGGGCAACGGCCGGCACCTGACCCGATACCTGTGCGCGGCCGCCTACCTGGACCGCGCCTACGCCGGATCGCTCATCAAACAGGTCGCCGCCGAACCCCATCTGGGAGTGGCGGCGGCCCCGGGCTGCGACGTCCCCGTGGTGCTCCGGCACGCTTATCTGGCCAACGCCCGCCGGCACGGCCGGGACCTCGTGCTCACCGTTCTGCTCCTGCTGGCCCTCGTGTTCACCTTCTGGGTCGGCGACGGCGTCATCACCCTGCTGGTGCTCCTCCTCTCCTGGGTGACGGTGTTCTCCTTCGAGCTCTCGACGAAGTACGGTCGCCACCTCCAGAGCCTGCGCCCGGACCGGTTCAACCCGGCGGACGCGCCGCCGCCGCTCAACAACGCCATCGCGGGCCGCCTGCGCCAGATCGGCGCGTACGCCGACGGGAACGTCACCACCTACAGCGGCTATTCACCGTTCATCGGCTATGGCTCCGAACTCGACTCGTGGTCCCTGACGTTCGATGTCACCACACCGAGCCAGCCGGGTGGCGAGCCGCAGGAATTCGATGTCACCGAGCTCTACACCCATATCGCCGAACGCGTCGGCACCCTGTCGCTGCCCTGCCTGGAAATCGAGGAGCGGCTCTTCGCCGACGGCGCGACCATTCTGGCGGACACCCGCTTTCTGCCCGATCCGCTCGGCCGGCCCGTACCCCGGATTCCGTTCGATCAGATGGACGCGCTGAAGCGGACGCCCGAGGAAGGGGCACGCCCTTATCTGGCCGTGCACTCCACCGGCTGGGGCGGCGAGCTGGTCACCTCGCTCTTTCTGCGCTTTGTGCGGTCGGACTCCAATCTCTTCGTGGAGGCCGTCCCGACGGTGCTGTTCCCGCTGCTCGACCGCTACCGGGTCATCGACACCCTGATGCCCCGCCCGCCCGCGCGCGAGGTCGCCACACTGGTCTCCAAGACGGCGATCAGCACCTTCTTCATCCTGCTGGCCTCCCCCGTGCGGGCCATCGCGGGATTCGCTCCCGACCACTGGATGTCCCGCCGGATGCGCCGTCAGAACAAGCTGATCACCAAGCTGCGCAGCTTCGACTACGGGGCCCGGATGAGCGTCCGCCGGGAGGCCGCGTCCCTCCGTCACCACCGCCATTTCCAGAAGTCCGACAGCAGCATGGTCCTGAAGACCGTGGAAAAGCGGGTCCTGGACGCGCTCGTCGAATTCGCCGAAGAGCACGACATCGACGCGGGCGAGCTGATCGAGCGCCAGCAGGCCATCATCAACAACGGCATCATCGCGTCCAACGGAGCACGGGTGGATTCCAGCTCGGTGGCCTCCGGTGACAAGTCCCGTGCGATGAACATTCTCAACAAGCTCCCCCGGATCAAGCTGGACTGACAGCAGAAAAGGAATGAGGAATCCGCATGCGCAGAAATGACGGGATCATCGCCACCGGTGGCTCGAACGTCGTCGGCAACGCCGTCGCCAGTGGCAAGAACGCCAAGGCGGAGGTCCGGGACAGCGGTCTGACCCACTACGGCAACGGGCAGCAGCCCTCGTCGGAGGACCTCGGCACGCTGCTCACCCAGCTGATCGACGAACTCGGCCGGTCCGAGCACCCCGAGCGGGACGACCTGATCGAGGCCGCCGAGGACGCACGCGAGGAAGCCACCGCGGAGACCCCGCGCAAGGGGAAGCTGAAGGTGTTCGCCAGGGCGCTGGTGGCCGCGGTGCCGGGGTTCACCGCCCTGGCCTCCCTGGCGGTGGCGATCGAAGAGGCGGTCAAGGGGCTGTAGCCGGTCCGACGCACGGGCCGGGTCCAGGAACACGACGGACGGGGGGAGATGACCATGCCGTCCTGCACACATTGCGGCGCGCTCGATGAGGGTGCCGCCACCACGCTCTGCCCGAGCTGCGGTATGCCGCGGGAGGGCGGCGCCCCGGGGACCGGCACCGGCCGGCCCGTCGCGGACACCGGCCACGGCTACGTCCGGGTGGGGACCACCATCCTCCCGCTGTGGCTGCTCTGGCTGATGGCCGCGCTGGTCGTGGCGGGCGTCGTGGCCGCCGTCGTCCTCTCCTCGTCCACCGGCTCGTCGTACGACGGCGAGACGATCGGCATCAGCTCCTCGCCCACCCCGACCCCCGACCCGGCCATCGGCTCCCTGCCGCCCACCGGCCTCACCTCCTCCCCGCCCAGCTACTACGAGTCGCCGCCGCCGACCGACTTCACCTCCCCCACCCCGGCGGACACCTCGCCGTCGCCCGAGAGCGCGAGCGCGGTCGTGGAGGAGTACTACCGGGACATCAACGCCCGGGACTTCTCGGCGGCCTGGGACCTCGGCGGCAAGAACATCGGCGGCACCTCGTACTCACAGTGGAAGTCCGGCTTCGACTCCACGGCGGCCATCGAGCTCAGCGCGGTGGACGACGGCAGCTTCGGACAGGTCAGCGCCGTCCTCCACGCCACCCAGACCGACGGTTCGGTACGGGTCTTCCAGGGGACCTACACGGTCTCCGACGGCGCCATCATCCGCGCCGCCATCAGGGAGAGGTGACGACGCCGGGGGCCGGGGGGCTCCTGCTGACAGCCGCCCCGCGGGCACCCGGAGGCGCGGCCCGGGACAGGACGGCGCCCCCCTTCACACGGCCTGTACCGGTCCCACCGCAGGGCGTTGTGGCCTGAGCAGCCGGAGTGCGAGGCCGCCGCTCGCCAGTCCGATGGCGGCGGCGACGGCGAACACGGCGGTCAGACCAGGGGCGTAGGACGCCTGCCCGTCGCTGCCGCCGGAGAGGGGGGAGCACTGGTGGAAAACGGAACCGAGCACGGCGATGCCCAGGGCGAGGCCGAGTTGGCGGGCGCAGTTGGCCGCGGCGGAGGCGACTCCGCTCTGTGCCGCGGGCGCGCCGGCCATGGCGACGGACGGCAGGACCGGCGACACGATGCCCGCACCGATCCCGGTGACCACCAGGCCGGGGAGCAGCGCGGCCCAGGACGACACGGCGCCGGTCGCCAGCAGGAGGACATTGCCCGCTCCGACGGTGAGCGCGCCGCCGCCGAGGGTCCGGTGCGCGGGCAGCCGGTGCAGCGCACTGCCGGCCACGGCCGAGGTGGTGATGAAGGCCACCGGCTGCACGGTGATGACCAGGGCGGTGGCCAGCGCGCTGAGCCCCAGGCCGTCCTGGAGCCAGAGGGAAATGACCGGCAGCGCCCCGAATGCGGCGAGGTAGTAGCCCAGGGCCGCGACCAGGGTGCCGTTGAACTCCCGCTTGCGGAACAGGGTCAGCGAGATCATCGGGGCGCTGCCGGCGCGTTCGGCGAGGAGGAACACCACGAGCATCGACGCCCCGACGACGAACCCGAGCACGGCCGAACCGGACGACCACCCCTGCTCACCCCCGCGGATGATGCCGAAGGTGATGCCGAGGGCAGCCAGCGTGAAGCTGACGATGCCCAGGTAGTCGATGCGGGTGGCGGTGGTGGTGTCATCGGTCAGTACCGCCGCGGAGAGCGCCACCGTGGCAAGGCAGAGCGGCACTCCGCCGTAGAAGATCCACTGCCAGGACAGGAACTGCGTCAGGATGCCACCGGCGACGTTGCCGACCCCCGCCGCGGCACCGGCGACCGCACCCCAGACCGCGAAGGCCACGCCCTTGTCGCGCCCGGTGTACGTCAGCCCGATGAGCGGCAGCAGCGTCGAGAACATCGCGGCACCGGCCAGTCCCTGTACGGCGCGTGCCGCGATCAGCACACCGACGTCGGCCGCCGCACCGCAGGCGAGGGTGGCGACGCCGAAGACCGTGAGGCCGGTCAGGTAGAGACGTTTGCGGCCCAGGTTGTCGCCGAGTGATCCCATCCCGAGCAGCAGGCCGGCCAGCGCGAGGGTGTAGACATCGATGATCCATTGCAGGGAGCCGAAGTCGGCGTGGAGGTCTTGGGCGATCCCGGGAAGCGCCACCGTCACGATCGTCGAGTAGACGAGTAACAAGAACGTTCCCGAGCAGGTGGCGACCAGCGGCAGCCAGATGCGCATCAGCGGTTCCTTCCGAGGACGGGAGTGACTCGCCACAGCCTGCTGTAATGGGCTTATGCAGCAGAACCCTTACGGGGAAGATCCCGTACGGCTGATCACCGGCCTGGCGGCCGAACCGCCCCGCTCCCCCGGGGAGTTCGCCGAGCGCTGTGCCGCGGCGGGCATGGCGATCGACCGGCCGGTGAGCGACGCCGACCTGGCGGAGATCCTGGAGTTCATCCCGCGCTGGCTCGCAGTGGTCGATGCCGGCACACCCCGGCAGCGGGCGGCCGCGCTCAACGACCTGCTGACGGCTTCCGCGAGCCACCCCCGGCTCACCGACCATGCCGACGGCGGCTGGCACCTCCACTACCGCGACGACGGCCTGGGCCTGGCCGGCGTGGTGCGGGCCGTGGTCAGCGTCGGCACCGCACTCCACCTCACGGGACGCGGCATGGACCGGCTCGGCCGCTGCGCCCTGGCCGAGTGCGCTCGCGTGTACGGCGACTTCACCCGGGCCGGCCGGCAGCGCTACTGCTCCCATGCCTGCGCGAACCGCGACGCCGTACGCCGCTTCCGCACCCGGCGCGCGGAAAGCCGGCCATGAGCCGGGCGGCCGGGGGGATGCTGTCCGTATGGGGCACCCGTAACGGCTCCGTACCTCGCCCTACCCCGCCGGACCCCCGGTATGGCGCGAGAGGGAAGATGGCGCCATGGCAAATTCCGCAGGAGCCAAGGCAGTTGTCATCGGGATCGGTGCGCTGGGCGTGGTCGCCGCGCTCGCCGTGCTGTGGATTTTCAGCCTCTTCGCCGCGCTCGTCTTCGGCTGGCCGCCGCTCGGGCCGTGAACGGATGTCGAAGTCTGAGGGAGATGACATGTCCGCCCCGTGGGAACGAGTGATCTGTTCGCCCGAGTGCCCTTGGCGGGCGCAGCGTGCCCTTGTCGCGGCGCTCTGGCACTACACGACCGCGCCGATTTCCGGGCACTTCTGGGTGCGTGGCTGCATTCCGGATCTGGACGGGGCGGCGGTGACCGTCGCGCTGTGGGCCGGGCCGGCGGCGCGGGAGAAAAGGAACCTCTTCTTTTCCGTTCCCTTCGTGTCCGGTGAGCTGCCCGTGGCGGCGACACAGGTCGTCACCGGACTGATGCGGCTGAGCCGGGGAACGCACATTTTCGGCACCACCGGCCGCCGCTTCGACGGCAAGCCCGTCCTCAACGGCAGCAGGCTGGTCGAAGGGCGCCCCGCGGCATGCCTCTGCGCGAAAGCCGGCGAACCGGAAGGGCCGCGGGCCTTCTACTTCGAGCGGCCCGGACAGCTGAAGCAGTTCCACTGAGCGTACGGACGGTCTACGCACGGTCCGCGTCGAAGTGGACGAGCGGCTTGATGATGCCGTCCTCTTTCGACGCCATCATCCGGAAGGCCTGTTCGATCTCGTCGACACGCCTCCCGCCCGTGAACCGCGGCGGCCCCGGTGTCCGTCCGGCTCGGGGCCCGGGGCCGCCGCGATGTCGGGCCGGGACGCTCACCCCCGCAAGGCGAGTGCCGAGCCGCGCCGTTCGACGGCCTGCCGGTAGAGGCGGCCGGCGCGGTAGGAGGAGCGGACCAGCGGGCCGGACATGACGCCCGCGTAGCCGATCTCCTCGGCTTCTTCCTTGAGCTCCACGAACTCGGCGGGCTTGACCCAGCGGTCGATGGGGTGGTGGCGGACCGACGGGCGCAGGTACTGGGTGATCGTGATCAGCTCGCAGCCCGCGTCGTAGAGGTCCTGCAGCGCCTGGCTGATCTCCTCGCGCTCCTCGCCCATGCCCAGGATCAGGTTGGACTTGGTCACCAGTCCGGCCTCGCGGGCCTTGGTGATGACCTCCAGGGAACGCTCGTAGCGGAAGCCGGGGCGGATGCGCTTGAAGATCCGCGGGACCGTCTCGACGTTGTGGGCGAACACCTCGGGGCGGCACGAGAAGACCTCGGCCAGTGCGGCCGGCGCCCCGTTGTAGTCGGGGGCGAGCAGCTCCACTTGGGTGCGCCCGTCCTTGCGGTCCGCGGTCATCGCGTGGATCTGCCGGACGGTCTCGGCGTAGAGCCAGGCGCCGCCGTCCGCAAGGTCGTCGCGCGCGACGCCGGTGATCGTGGCGTAGTTGAGGTCCATCGAGACGACGGACTCGCCCACCCGGCGCGGCTCGTCGCGGTCCATCTCCTGCGGCTTGCCCGTGTCGATCAGGCAGAAGTCGCACCGGCGGGTGCACTGGTCCCCACCGACGAGGAAGGTGGCCTCGCGGTCCTCCCAGCACTCGAAGATGTTGGGACAGCCCGCCTCCTGGCAGACCGTGTGCAGACCCTCGTCCTTGACCAGCTTCTGGAGGTGGTTGTACTCGGGTCCCATGGTCGCCCGGGTCTTGATCCACTCGGGCTTGTGCTCAATGGGGGTCTGGCTGTTCCGGACCTCCAGGCGCAGCATCTTGCGTCCGTCGGGTGCGACAGCGGGCACGTTCGGTACCTCTCTTTGCAGGGGGGTGATGCGCGACGCTTTGGGCTTCGACGGGGTCAGGCTACGCCCAGGCGGTGATCGCGACCGGTGGGATTCGGACCGGTCGCGATCACCTGCCGGAGCAGTTCGGGCGTGGCTTCCGGGGTGCGCGTGATGCGTTCGCAAGTCGGCGGGACGAAGCGCCTCAGGCCCCGCGGGACGCATTGCCATACCGTAGGCGCGGTCGGTCATTTCCCTTGGTTCCAGGGCCACTTCGACGTGTGGCGCACAGCCGCCGAGCGCCCTGATGGCCGTCGGCACGGTGACCGGAAACCGATGTTTGCGAAGCCGGCCTGCCGCGCCGACGGGAGGGGCGGATCGCGGTGGACGCGTGCCTCGGGGCGGATGACACCGATGTCGCGTTGCCTGTTTGCCTCTTATGAAGGGCAATGGCCAGGTCGTTCAAATTGCCGTCGTTGTGAGCACACAGTTGGTGCTGGAGGGGAAAGAGCAGTGACTTGTGACAGAGGAGCTTCATGCATCGCACAGACGAGGGGCTGCACATGTGCATGACGGGGCGTCAGAGTGAGATGCGCCTGCTCGGCCAAGCCCTGGAGGAGTGCGCCCGAGGCGAAGCGGTCCGCTTTCTCGTGACCGGAGAACCCGGGATCGGGCGGACCGGCCTGCTTCGCGCGTTCTCGGCCTCCGCCCGTGCTCAGGGGTGTCACACCATCGACCTGGTGTGCTCGCTTCACGACCGCAATCATCCGCTCGGCCTCGCGCACCAACTGGCCGGGAAACTCGCCGCTCTGCTGCCGGAGGCGCACAGCTGCCGCACGGCCATCGAAGCGGCCCTGTCGTCGCCCGGGGACCGCACGGGCCCGCCTGCATCGCCCCGGGCGGACACCGGCGATTTGCTCCCGCTGGTCCTGACCGCCCTCGCGGAGCTGGCGTCCGGCGCGTCCGTGGTCATCGGTCTGGACGACGCCCACCAGGCCGACACCGCATCGCTGGAACTCCTCCGGCGCGCGCTGCTGCCCCCTCATCTCACACGCGTGCTCCTGGTGGCCTCCGTGCGGGACGGCGAGCGCGGGGGTGGTCCCGGCGAGCGCCACGAGCTGCTGGTCGGTGCCCGGCACCTGCGGCTGGCGGGGCTCACCCAGGCACAGGCCGCCACGCTGCTGCGGCGGACGCTGCACCGCACTCCGGCGGCCGAGGTCGTGGCGGAGTGTCACCGGGCCTGTGCCGGGAACCCGTTCATGCTCACCGAGGTCGCCCGCGTCCTGCGCGACCGTCCGGCGGACACCCCCGGCCGGGCACCGGCCGCCGCCCTGCGGCCCGCCGCCGTCGCGGACTTCATCGGGACCCGGCTGGCACGGATCGACCCCAACGCCGCGAAGGTGGCCACCGCCATCGCGATCGCGGAGACCGAAGCGGCCGCGAGCCCGCTCCTCGTCAGCCATCTCAGCGGACTGTCGCTGGCCGAGACGCTCGCCGCGGTCGATCTGCTGGTCTGTATGCACCTGGCCGGGGACAGCGACAAGCTGTCGCTGCGCCATCCCGTCGTACGCCGTGCACTGCTGGGCCGGATGACCCTGATGGCGCGCAACGCCGCGCATCTCGCGGCCGCCACCTACCTCCACGGCAAACAGGCCCCGGCCGAGCAGATCGCCGGTCATCTCACCGCGTCCACGGTGCCGCTGGACGACTCCTGGCCGGTCGCGGTGCTGATGCGGGCCGGGCGGACGGCACTCGCCGCGGGGGAACCCCGCAGAGCCCGGCGTTACCTGGAGCACGCCGTACAGACGGCATCGGGCGAGGCCCGCCGGGAGGCGCTGCTCCGGCTCACCGACGCCACCATGGCGATCAACCGGGTCCACGGCATCGACGAGGCGATCAGGACCCTGGAGGAGAGCACGGACGACGCGCTCCGCCTCCCCCTCCTGGCGCGGATCAGCACCGCGCTGTACCTCGGATTCCAGCCCGGCGAGGCGGCGCGGACGACCATCACCGCCGGTCCCGTGTGGGCCCGCCTGTCCGGCTGGCACCAGGTGCACCGCATGCTCGACTGCCTGAACACCTACCCGCTGCCGTCCGCGGCCCAGATCGGCGCGGAGCGCCTCGCGCCGAAGGGGCACAGGCTGGGCAGACCCACGGCTGCGGACGCCGACTTCTGCGGAGCGGCGCAGGCAGCCGCCGCGGCGCTGGTCATCGGCGCCCTGCGCAGTCACCTCGACGGCGGCCGGCCGGCCGACGCGGTGAGACAGGCGCAGGAGGCGTTACGGGCCGACACGGGTCTGTGCCTGCATCCGGTGCTGAAGCTGATGGCGCTGATGGTCCTGACGTGGAACGGCCGGGACGCGGCCGTGGCGGCGCACCTGGAACGGCACGAGGACTGTGCGCGGTGCCATGAGCACCCGCTGCACCGGACGCTGCTGCTGCCGGTCACCGCGCGGATGGCGCTGCTGCGCGGACGGCTGCGGGCGGCCCACGACGAGCTCAGTGAGTGCGTGGCGGCCATCGTCCACCACAAGACGCGGTACCAGCACCCGCTGCTGGTCTGGGTCGTGGGGATGCTGGCGGAGGTCCAGCTCGCCATGGGGCGCGGCGACGAGGCCCGCGCGCTGCTGCGGGAGCACGGCTGTCTGGGCAGCCTGCCGCCGGGCTGGCTCTACCGGGACGTGTGGCTCACCCGTGCCCGGCTGCGGGCCGACAGCGGCGATCTGCCGGGCGCCGCCCGGGACTTGGCCGAGGCCTGGGGCCCGGACGGCCCGTCGGGTGCCACCGGCGGCAGCCATGCGTTCCTGCACGCCGCCGACCTGCTGACCCAGCTGGGACGGGACGAGGAGGCCCGGGACGCCGCGGGCCGGCTGCTGCGGTCCGCGGAGGCCGCGGACACCGCGCGGGAACGCGGCATCGCCCTGCGGGTGCTCGGTGCCCTGCCGCACGTCCCCGAGGGCGAGAAGCTGCTGCGTGAGGCGGTGCGGCTGCTGACCGAGGCGGGCGCCGACCACGACCTCGCGCATGCCTGTGCCGATCTGGCCTGCCTGTTGTTCGACGAAGGGCACCACGATGAGGCGCTCACCCAACTGAGCACGGCGCTCGAACTGGCCGACCGGTGCGGCGCACGACCGCTCGCGCGGCGGCTGCGGCAGCGGCTGGCGGCGGCCGAGGGGCGGTCCGCCGGCCGTTCGCCGCTGGGCGGTGTCCTGAAGCTGACCAAGCGGGAGAAGCAGATCCTGATCGACGCCGTGCGGGGGTCGACCAACGAACGGATCGCGACCACGCTGCACATCACCCGCCGCACGGTGGAGCTGCATCTCTCCAGCGCCTACCGGAAGCTCGACATCACCGGCCGCAAGGACTTCCCGCATCTGTTCCGTACGGCCGGTCTGTGGCCGCTGCTGGTCGACTCCGCCGGCTTCCACTGACCGGGAGGCGCCGCCCCGCTCCCCCGCCCGGCGGCCCGGCCTCTCGGAGTCCTTCCGGCACCCCTCGGTATCCGCCCGGACGCTTTACGGCCCGCGCCGTGATGTCCCGCGCCCCGGCCGCCACCACGATGTTCGGAGATAACCGGCCGCACGGCCGCATCCCGCGGACGTTCCGCATTCCTTCTCCTTCCGGAGGTTTCTGATGGCTCAGGACGACACTCGCTCGGATCCGTTCACCGCAGTCGTGGTGCTGTCGGGAGGCATGGACTCCACGGCGCTCATGGCGCACTACGCCGCCCTGCACCACTCGCTGATCGCCGTCACCGTCGACTACGGGCAGCGTCATCACCGGGAGATCGAATCGGCCCGCGCGGTGGCCGCCCACTACGGTGCCAAGCACCATGTGGTCGATCTGCGGAGCTTCGGCTCACTGCTCACCGGGTCGGCGCTGACCGACGATGAGGTCACGGTCCCCGACGGGCACTACGCGGAGCAGTCCATGCGGGCCACCGTGGTGCCGAACCGCAACGCGGTGCTGGCGAACGTCGCGGTCTCGATCGGCGTCGCGCACCGCGCCGCGGTGGTGGCCCTGGGCATGCACGCCGGGGACCACTTCATTTACCCCGACTGCCGGCCGCCGTTCGTCAACGCGCTGCGGGAGCTGGTCACGGTGGCCAACGAGGGCTTCGCCATTCCCCGGGTGGAGGCGCCGTTCATCGAATGGTCCAAGACCGATATCGCCACGCACGGCACCCGGCTCGGCGCTCCTCTGGAGCTCAGCTGGTCCTGCTACAAGGGGGGCGACCGGCACTGCGGGACGTGCGGGACCTGCTACGAACGCCGGGAGGCGTTCCGCAATGCCGGACTGCCCGACCCGACCGACTACCTCGATGACGTGACCGAGCACGCGGCGCCCTGACACCCCTCGCCCGCCACAGGCGGCGATACACGACGACGGACCGGGCTCCCCTCAAGGAGCCCGGCCCGTCGTCGTTGCCGGTCCGCCGCGCGGCTCAGGTCACCCGCTCCCGCCCGAGCACCAGCGTGCCCAGGTCCGCGGCGGACGTCAGCAGCACGTCCGGCCCGTCCGGCTGCCCCTGGGGAGGCAGCGTGCCGCCGTTGCCGGTCCGGACGCCGACGACCACGGCCTCCAGGCGGCGGCCCAGCGCGACATCGGACGGGGTGTCCCCCACGACGTAGAGCCGGTCGCCGGGCGCATGACCGAGTTCGGCCAGTGCGCGCCGGGCCAGCTCGGTCTTGCAGTCGGCGTCAGGGGTATCGCCCTGCCGGGCCGTCAGATCGTCCCGGGTCAGCACCGGACCGAAACAGTCCAGGACCGCGTGCCGCCCGAGCAGGCCGACCGTGGCTTCGGTGCCGACCCAGGAACTGACCAGCGCGAGCCGCACGCCCGCGCCGGACAGCGCGGTCAGCATCGGCACCACCCCTGGATACAGCCGCCCGTACGGCATGTACCGGCGGACCACCTCGTCCACGCGGTCCTTGACCCGGACCGAGCCGATGCGCAGCGCACCGGTCGTGATCGCGGACCAGTAGGCGAACCCGAGGATCTCCTCGCGGGGCGGCGGGATCACCCCCTGGTGCCGGTGCAGATCCAGGATGAAGCGGTGGAACATGTCATAGAAGTCCAGCAGGGTGCCGTCCCGGTCCAGGACGACCGTGGCCGGCGCGGCGCTCTCCGCCTGATCGAGCATGCTCATCACGCCCGCAACGGTACGGCGAGTTCATGGGCGCCGGGCGGCGTCTCCCAGGGGAAGACCGTCCAGTCGTCCACCTCGGTGGCCTGGTAGTCGGCGGTGCTCGCCGCGCCCAGATTGCGGACCACCACAGCCGTACGGACCTCGGCGGCACCGCGGTCCAGCATGGTCTGCTTCGCCAGGGCCATGGTCCCGCCGTCGCCCATGATGTCGTCGACCAGCAGCACCCTGGAGCCGTCCAGCGGGCGCTCCGGCACCACGTACTGGAGCACCGCCTCACCGCGCCCGCTGTAACGGGAGTTGGAGGAGTTACGGGGAATGCCCAGGATGCGGAAGTCCTCGACGCCCAGCAGGTTCGACAGGGCGATGGCCGGCGGCAGCCCGCCCCGTGCGATACCCGCCACCAGCGTGGGGGCGAAGCCGTCGGACCGGATGTCCTCGGCCATCCTGTCGAGCATCCGGCCCATGGTCTCCCAGCTGATGGTCAGCAGCCGGTCCCGGCGCCACATCGGAGTCGCGTTCATCGGTTGCCTCCCACACCCGTCGCCATGTCACTGTCCGTGCCCGCGGGCTGTCCGTGCCACCGCTCGATGACATCGGCGGTGCCCGGGCCGGTGCCGATCAGATCGACCGGCAGACCCAGCCCCTTCTCCACCCGCGCCACGAACGCCGCCGCGGCCTCGGGCAGTTCGCCGGTGCGCAGCGCGCGGCAGGACGCGTCCACCTGGTCGAGGAAGGTGAGCGCGATCCGCGTGGGGCGGTTGACGCGGACCGCGTCCCGCGCCTGGTCCATGTCGAACGTGCCGGCCCGGCGCCGTCGCCCGGTGACCGTGCCGTACTCCACGATCCCCAGGCGTTCGGCCTCCTCCTCGCTCATCTCGGTCGGGAAGGGGCCGGCGCCGACCCGGGTCGGATAGGCGCGGAAGACCAGCACCACCTCGTCGATGGCGGTCGGCCCGAGCCCGGCGTCCGCGGCGGCGGTACTCGCCGTGCTGTCCTTGCCGACGGTGTACGGATACGTGCCGTACAGCACCGAGAGGCCGAAGCCGTTGGTGCCCTCGACATGCACCCGGTCGCCCGCGTCGACCGCGTCGTTCACCTCCCGCACGGTGTCCGCCAGATACGGGGCGAGGGCCGGGATGTCCTCGGCCCGGCGCGCCGAGCGCATCGCACGGGCCGCCAGCGCCGGACCGTGCCCGCTGCCCGTGCTGCGCACCCGCTCGCTGAGGACGGTGTCCGCCGCCTCGGCGCTCACATGGCCCGGGTCGATGACGGTGGCGCGGTAGTCCACCCCCACCCGGTCCCGCGCGCCGAACTCCTCGATCTCCCGCAGCAGCACGTCCGGCCGGACCAGCACCCCCGCGCCCAGCAGGAGCCGGGTACCGGGGTGGATCACCGCACTGGGGAGCTGGCGCAGCTTGAGGGTGCGTCCGCCGTGCACCACCGTGTGCCCCGCGCCCGGCCCCAGCCCGGCGCGGACCGCCACCGCGGGTTCGTCCCGGACCGCCAGATAGCTGGAGATCTTTCCCTTGGCCTCGTCACCCCACTGGCCACCCACGATCACTGTGCCGGGCATGTCAGCGCTCCTTCCGACGTCTTGCCGAGTGCCGCTTCGGCCCGGCGTACGGTCTCGTCCGTCAGGCGCTCGCAGAAGCCGATGTCCGTGGACGCTCCGGCCAGCGACGCGATCTCCTGCGGGGGCAGTACGGCCGTCACCGACGGGTCGTCCGAGAGGACCGCCACCAGGTCGCGTTCCTCCTGGGCGGCGGTCGCGCTGGCCCGCTGAAGGAGCCGGTAGGCGTCGAGCCGGTCGGTGCCGCGGTCGACCATGGCCAGCAGGACCGCTTCGCTGAGATGGCTGTTGCGGGAACGGTCGAGGTTCTCCTGCATCCGGTGCGGAAAGACCCGGAGGTCTTCCAGCACGGCGGTGGTGGTGGTGAGCATCTCGTCGAGCAGCACACATGCCTGCGGAAGCGTGAAGCGCTCGTTGGCGGAGTTGGCGAGATCCCGCTCGTGCCAGGTCACCACGTTCTCCAGCGCCGGTCCGACCAGGGACCGCAGCAGCCGGGCGAGGCTGCAAATACGCTCGCTGCGCACCGGATTGCGCTTGTGGGGCATCGCGGAACTGCCGATCTGGTCGCCCTCGGCGAAGGACTCGGCCAGCTCGCCGATCTCGGTCCGCTGGAGATTGCGGATCTCCGTCGCGAGGTTGTCCAGGCACGCCGCGGTCAGCGCCGTCCAGCAGACGAACTCCGCCATGCGGTCCCGCGCCACCGCCTGGGCGCAGATCTGGGGCTCCGGAAGGTTCAGCCGGGCCAGCACCGCACGCTGCACCTGGAGGCCCTGGGACCCCAGGCCCCCCAGCGAGCCGACGGCGCCGGCGATCTTGCCCATGACGGCGCGGCCGCGCAGCTGCTCCAGCCGCTCCAGACAGCGGGTCAACTGGTCGAGGATGACGGCGAGTTTGAAGCCGAGGGTGACGGGCTGGGCGTGCTGGCCGTGGGTACGGCCGATCATCACCTGCCGGCCTTCCTTGGCGATCTGCCGGTTCAGCACCCCGATGACGGCGCGCAGCCGTTCGCCGAGGATGCCGATCGCCTCGTCGAGCTGCAGCGCCAGGGCGGTGTCGATGACATCGCTGCTGGTCACGCCGTGGTGCACATAGCGGCCGTACGGAGCGCAGGTCTCCGCGAACTCCTGTACCACCGCGTACAGTTCGTGCCGGCTCATCGATTCGATCGCGGCGATGCGGTCCAGGTCGCAACGGTGGGTGCGGGAGCGTTCCTCGATCACCTCGGCCGCCTCGGCCGGGATCACGCCCAGCTGTCCCTGCACCGCGGCCAGCGCGCCTTCCACCCGTACGAACAGCTCGTAGCGGCGGCGGTCGCCGAGCAGCCGGCGCATCTCCTCGCTGCCGTAACGGCCCGACTCCCAGGGGCTCGTCATCCGGTGGCCTCCTTGGCGTAGTCCAAGGCCTCCTGCTGCGTGCGCTCCAGGGCGTGCGGCCGGCTCTCCGACAGACCGGCCGGCGTCACCCGGATGAACTCGGCCTTCTCCCGGAGCTCGGCCAGCGTGTGGGCACCGGAGTAGCTCATGCCCGACCGCAGACCGCCGAGGAACGGCCGCAGCGTCGCGGCCAGCGTCCCCGAGTGCGCGAAGGTGGCCTCGACCCCCTCCGGGGTGTACTCCTCCAGTTCCGCACGGCTGACCGCTTCGCCGCGGGCCCGCTTGAGGGTGAGCCGCATGCCGAAGGTGACGAAGCCGGTGCTGACCTTGACGCGGCGGCCGTCCCGTTCCACCAGCCGTGCCTCGCTCTCGTCGGCTCCGGCCAGGGCACTGCCGAGCATCACCGAATGGCCGCCCGCCGCAAGGGCCTTGACCACATCGCCGGGGGCCTTGATGCCACCGTCCGCGATGATCGGGGTGCCCGTGCGGGCCGCCTCCTCCGCGCAGTCGAGGACGGCGGTCAGCTGCGGCACCCCGCTGCCCGCGACGATCCGGGTGGTGCAGATGCCGCCCGGACCGATGCCCACCTTCACCGCGCCGGCACCGGCGTCGATCAGGTCCCGGGTGGCGGCGGCGGTGGCGACGTTCCCGGCGATCAGCGGGGTCTGCGGGAACCGGGCGCGCAGCTTCTCCACGGTGTCCAGCACATAGTCCGCATGGCCGTGCGCCACGTCGGTGACCAGCACATCCGCGCCCGCCTCGACGAGCAGGGCGGCCCGCTCCAGATAGTCGTCGGTCACCCCGATCGCGGCGCCGACGCGCAGCCGCCCCGACCCGTCGACGGTGGCGGTGTCCGTCCCCTCGGGGACGGCCGACGCCTTGACCGCGGCGACCTCGGCGGCCTGGTCCTGGGCGGTCTGCATCCGGTGCACGACACCGAGTCCCCCGGCGAGCGCCATCGCCACCGCCATCCGCCGGCCCGTGCACCAGGGGGTGTTGGCGGACAGGACGGGTACCCGCAGGGATATCCCGGCCACCAGTTCCGTGCTGATGTCGGTGGCCGCACGGCTCACCACCGAGGTGCGCTGCGGTACCAGCAACACGTCATCCAGGCTCAGCCCGGTACGGATCTCACGAATCGCCACGTGCCTGCTCCTCCGATCGTGGACGGCTGTCATTTCTCATGTGCGTGCCTGACTTACTTGCGTGCCTGGAAAACCGTCGCCACGAGTTCCTGGCGGGCCGGGCCGTACTCCTCGAAAATTCCCGAGTAGGCGGCAGACGTCATGGCCGCCGGGGTACGGATGCCGCGCATGCTCATGCACAGGTGCTCACCCGTGGCGATAACCGCCACATCCACCGAACCGGTCACCTTGGTGACCTCGTCCGCGATATCGCGCACCAGGCGTTCCTGCACCTGGAGCCGGTGTGCGTGCCGATGGGCGATCCGGGCGAATTTCGACAGCCCGAGCACCTCGCCGTGCGGCCGGTAGGCGATGGTGACCGCGCAGGAGAACGGCAGCAGATGGTGCTCGCACAGCGACCACACATTGATGTCCGAGACCATCACCATCTGGCCCTCGGTCTGCAACGGGAAAAGGGTGTCCACGGCCCCCGCGTCATACCGTGAGAACTCCCGCCACCATCGGGCGAATCGCGCCGGGGTGTCCTTGAGTCCGTCCCGCTCGGGATCCTCACCGATTTCGACCAGCAGCCGGCGTGCGATGTCCTCCAACGGGTCCGGGGAATCCGCCGCGCGTGCCTCGTTGAGGACATCCAGTTCCATAGCTCCGCTCACTGTGCTCACACACCTCTCCGGTCGCCCCAGACGGCAACATGCAATCGAGTGGTCAGGTTCCAGCCTCGTGCCACGACCTCATCGCCCAGATCGGCGAGGTGCCGGCCGACCTCCGCCGGCAGCTGCCCCTCGGGCATGATCCATACGGGTTCCGTGCCGTACCGTTCGACGGCGGAGGCCACTTCATCGAGGTCGCCGGTATTGCGGCAGACGAATTTGAAAGCCGTTCCCGGCACCGCCGCGAGTGCGCGGAGTGCTTCCGGGACCAGCCGGCGCGATTCCGGGTCCCCCGAATGCGCCAGTTTGGGCGAGACGTTGAACCGGACCCCCAGGCTCACCAGATCGTCCCGCGGGACCACGGTGCCGTTCGTCTCGATTTCGATCTGCCGCCCCGCGGCGGTCAGTTCCCGGATCAGGGGGAGCATCCGGCGCTGCTGGCTCAGCGGTTCCCCGCCGGAAATCACGATCAGGGGGACGTCGTAGTCGAGGAGTTTGCGCAGCACCTCGGCCCAGGGCATGGGCGTCAATTCCTGACGGGGGTCATAGGCGACCCCGGAATCGGCCGTACCGGTCCAGTCCCAGGTATAGGGCGTGTCACACCAGCGGCAGGACAGATTGCAGCCGCCCAGCCGGACGAAGGCACAACGCCGGCCCATGGAAGGCCCTTCACCCTGCACGGTCCTCAAGTGGGGCCGAAGATCTCATTCACTACGAGCTTCGGTCCCACCGCGGCATCACCTCCCCGGCGTGCCGCCGTCAGGGGCTTGTCGCCCGTCACGGCCGGTACTCCGCCCACGTCTTGGCGGTCTCGGACACCCGCACCGCACTGAGCTGGGGATAGTGCGGCAGCCAACGCTCGTACAGCCACTGCGACAGGTTCTCGGCGGACGGATTGCGGTCGGTCAGCACCTCATTCAGATGCCGGTGATCGACCTCGCTGTCCAGCCACCGGCTGAACTGCTGGAGGTCGCCGTAGTCCCGGACGAAGCCCGCCTTGTCCAGGCCGTCCGCCGGCGCCGAAAGCTCCAGCTCCACCACATAGTTGTGTCCGTGCATCCGGCCACAGGGGTGTCCGTCCGGAAGTTCGGCCAGCTGATGGCTGGCCGAGAAATGGAACTCCTTGGTGATCCGAAAAGCCATGTGCACCCTCCTGCTCAAGTAGGACCGCGCCTCACATCAGGTCGTGGTGGACGCTCATCGGGAGCGCCGGTCCCATGGTGTATTCGGCCTCGCAGCGGCACATCACGGCCATGACCGTGACCCTGGCCGGGGCATACCGAGACACCGCCGAGGGGGTACCGAATCAGCGCCGTGCACCGGGCCGGACACCGCGTTGCGGCACGCCGCGGCGGGTGGACGGGAAAGGCCCGGCTCCCGCGCATTGCCCAAAGGCCCTTGTCCGGAGGAAAAGCCCCTGGCATGGCGTGTCGCCCGTTGCCCCGAACAGGAGACACCGCTCAACTGCTGTTCTTGAAAGCAGAGTTGAGGGAAACTCGGTGGGCGAATCATGCGGAACACCACCGGGCCGGTCCTCATGACGGCACCGCCGTTCTCAAGCCGCCTTGGATTTCGCCGGCTGCGGCGTCCCGGGCACACCGGTCCGACGCCCGCCTCGTCTTCATGACGGCTCTGCGGATTGCTCTCCCTGGCGAAGGCCGACCCGTGCCTTCCCCCCCACACACGACAGGAATTCCAGTGACGAGCACAGAAGCTACGGATCTCCAGATCGCCGATATCACCCTGGCCGCGGCGGGACGACGGGACATCGCCATGGCCGAGCACGAAATGACCGGTCTGATGGCGCTGAGAGCGGAGTACGCAGGCCGGCGGCCACTCGCCGGTGCCCGCATCAGCGGATTCCTCCATCTGACGATTCAGACAGCCGTGCTGATCGAGACGCTGACCGCGCTGGGCGCGGAGGTCCGCTGGGCGGGCTCCAACCGGCTCTCGACCCAGGACCGTGCCGCCGCGGCCGTGGCCGTCGGCCCCGACGGGGGCCCGGGTGTCCCGGTGTTCGCGTGGAAGGGCCAGAGCATGACGGACTTCTGGCGGTGTGCACAGCACGTACTGGCCTGGCCGGACGGGTGCGGCCCCAACATGCTGATGGACGACGGCGGGAGCCTCACGCTGCTGCTGCACCAGGGCGTGGAGTACGAGAAGACCGGAACCGTGTCGCTGGACGAGGAATCGGCGGACCCGAACGAACGGGCCATGCTGGACGTGGTCAAGCGCATGGCGGAACACGACGCCTCCTACTGGAGCACGCTCGCCGCGAATGTCCGCGGAGCCAGTGAGCAGACCACCACCGGCACCACCGTCCTGCGCCGGCTCGAAGCGCAGGACGCGCTGATGTTCCCCGCGATCAGCGTCAACGATTCGGTGACCAAGTCCAAGTTCGACAACCGCTACCAGTGCCGGCAATCGGTGGTCGAGGCGCTCAAGGCGGCGACGGCCACCCAGATCGGCGGCAAACTGGCCGTGGTGTGCGGTTACGGTGACGTCGGAAAGGGGTGCGCCGACGCGCTGCGGGCACAGCTCGCCCGGGTCGTGGTCACCGAGATCGACCCCATCTGCGCCTTTCAGGCAGCCATGGACGGCTTCCTGGTGGCACCCCTTGAGCAGGTGGTCGGCGAAGCCGACATCGTCATCACGACAACGGGCTGCGCGAATGTCATCACCGCGGAGCACCTGGCCCGGATGAAGCACCGGGCGATCGTGGGGAACATGGGGCATCTGGACACCGAGATCGATGTCGACGCCCTGGCCCGGATTCCCGGCATCCGCAAGGTGCCGGCCAGGCCGCAGGTCCACGAGTGGGCCTTCCCCGACGGTCATTCGGTGATCGTGCTGTCCGAGGGCCGGCTGATGAATCTCGGCAACGCGCCCGATCACCCCAGCTTCGTGATGTCGAGCTCGCTCTCGAACCAGGCGCTGGCACAGCTCGAGCTGTACACGAACACCGGTGGCTATGCGCCCGGGGTGCACCATCTGCCCAAGCTCCTCGACGAGAAGGTGGCACGGCTGCATCTCCCCGCGCTGGGCGCCGAACTGACCGCACTCACCCCGGCACAGGCCGGCCAGCTCGGGGTGGCCGTCGGCGGGCCGTACAAGCCTGAGAACTACCGCTACTGAGGGCGTCCCGCCGGCCCGGCCGCCACCCGGCCGGGCCGGCGTCCGCGGGCCCTCGGCCCCGCATCCCGCCCGCTGCCGCCGCACCACGAAAGAGGTACGAGATGTCACGGCCCGCACTCACGGTCCCGGATCTGATCGAGCATTTCGGGCTGGAACCCCTGCCGCTCGAAGGAGGCTTCTTCCGGCCCACCTGGACCGCGCCGAAAGAACGGGACGAACGGCCCGAGGGCACCGCGATCATCGCCTTACTCACCGCCGAGGACGAGCAGTTCTCGGCGATGCACCGCTTACCGGTCGACGAGATATGGCACTTCTATCTCGGCGATCCCATCGAGCTTCTGCTGCTCCATCCGGACGGGAAGGACCGCACGGTCGTGCTCGGTACGGACGTCCTGGCCGGGCAGCAGATACAGATGTGCGTCCCCGCGGGCACCTGGATGGGCGGCCGGGTCCGCGACGGAGGCGAATGGTCCTTGTTCGGCTGCACCATGGCGCCCGGCTTTGTCTTCTCCGACTATGAAGGCGGGGACGCCGAGGAACTGTGCGTGCGCTACCCACGGGCCGCGGCGCAGATCAGGAGCCGGTGCCGTCCCGGTGTCCCGCTCCGCGTGGAGAACGGCAAACCGGCCGGCTGACCGGCGTCTTCAACCACGGCACCGTTTCCGGGAATTCAGCAGGAGCCGGCCCCCTGCCCCGCGTAGGTGGCGAGAGGGGTGTCGTGTCCGGCAAGTTCCCGCGCAAAGCCCTTCACGGTCTTCTCGAAGCGGTATTCTTCGCGTGAACTGCGGTGCAGCAGATGGATATCCGCCAGCGAGTCGAGGACCCGCCGTGTCCGGACGATATCGACCCCCAGCATTTTCGCCGCCTCGGAGACCGTGACGACGTACCCCGGACAGCCGCCGAGAAGCCGCAGAGCGCGGGCGGCTTCCGGCTGGAGGGAGCGGTACGAGCCCGACAGCGCGGTGTACATGTCGCTGGTCTCGTCATGTGTGGTACACAGATACTTGAGCAGCGATTCCGAACCGCATCGTTCGCACAGCTCCAGGCCGTCCACCATTTCTCGCTGCTCGACGGCGATGCGTACGGTCAGGGGCAGATAGCGGCATTCACAGCATGGGTCTCTTTCCAGAGGCAAAGGCGTTCCCGCGAGACGGGACAGCAGTCCGCTGCACTCACTCCCGGACAGGTACGGCACCGTGATGCGGTGGGCGCCGTCCCGGGTGACCAGACCGGTCAGCCGACTGCGGCTGGTGATCACGGCCATGCACTGGGGCGAGGCCGGCAGGAGCGGGCGCACCTGTTCCGCACCGGCCGCGTTGTCGAGGACGATCAGTACACGTTTTCCCGTCAGCAAACTGCGGTAACTCGCAGCGAGATCGTTCAACTCCCCCGAGAAATAGCCGGGCGCGGCACCCAACGCGGTCATGAAATTCCGTAACACCTGACGGCTGCTGGCCGGCCGCCCGGCCAGGCTGAATCCCTGGAGATCCGCAAACAGCACTCCGTCCGGAAAATGGCTCCGGACCCGGTGGCTCCAGTGCACCACAGTGGCCGTTTTTCCTACTCCCGCGGCCCCTTCCACCACCGTGGCCACGGCTTGTCCGTCGCGCTGCCGATGGACCTCGGCGAGCAAGGCGTCCAGTTGCCCGAGGGGTTCTTCCCGGCCGGTGAAATCAGCAATGCTCCGGGGAAGTTGAACGGGGCTGACGGTGCCACTGCGACGCCGTGGAGAACGCACGGCCAGGGCGAGAAGGCTTCCCTTCGCACCCAGCGCTTCGTCGCACAACCTCACCAGCCCCTCGGCCGGTTGCTTCTTGCCGGTTTCCACCCGGCTCAAGTGGCTTCTGCTATAATTCACGAGTCGCGCCAAGTCACCCAGGGACATCCCGCGTTCTTTGCGTAAGATTCGCAGTGACGAGCCGAACGAGGCACCCACAGAAGTTATTCGCTTCGTCATCCGCCTTCTCCATGCCGATGAATCCAACGGCGCCTAGAGTTTCCGTGGAGGAGTCGCGCCGGGCCCTGTGCGCTCTGCTCAGACAGTGGCCATCCGGGCAACCGCCCCGCTGCACACAGGACAAACTTCCGGCGAATAGCGGTCACACTGAACAAATTTAGACAGCAAAAAGTGCATCAACGCGGAATGCGGCCGGCCCCCTTTCCCCTCTGAGCGAGCCCACAGCGACGGGGCCCTGAGCCGGCCACCGGGGTTCGACAAACACGCGGTCACGTTTCCGCCGTCTATGGCGACGTCATATTCGTATTTGATCACACCTATGCGCCACTGGACATGGTGCGATCGGTGTTTGTCCGGAACCGGCGGTTCGGGTCAGTAAGGACCCACCCGGCCCTTGCGGGCGGCGGCGATCCCCGTTCACGCGCCCGCCGGGCCCCCTTGCCTGCGTCACCGGAACCGGCCGCACCGACCCCGGTCTCCCGGCGGCCGGCTGGGGCCTGACCCCGGGGAGCGGGGAGGGCCGAGAGGCAACGGCGTCACCGTGCGTCCCACGTCATGGAACCGCGTTCGGCCGGCAGCACCTCCCGCCCCCTGGCGCACCCCGCCCACCGCCGCGGTCGAAGAGCCGCTCCGATCGCCGCCGCCCGGCGATCGGAGCGGCTGGTCACCGTCCCGGCACGGGGCCGGCACCCACCGGATCACACGGCATTCCGGGCACGAACGTCATACCTCCGAAACGGCGTTGGCATCGGATGGGGAAGGAGTAGCGTGTTTATTTTGGGGTGATGGCATGTGGTTTGTGACCACGAAGAATCGGCCACACACCCAGAGCACGGCGAGGGCCGCGAAACCTCCGCCGCCCGCGACGGCGAAGCTCGCCCCGCTGGAACCGTACTGCGCGGCCGACCCGGCCACGGCCGTGCCGGCCGCGACGCCCACGCCCAGGGCGGTCACCACCCACGAGAACGCCTCCGTCACGGTTCCGGACGGGGCGACCCGGTCGACGACGACGAAGCCGCAGGCCAGTACCGGTGCGAAGAAGACCCCGGAGAGCGCGGCGAGGAAGATCATCCAGGGGAGGCCGGGCGTGAGCATCAACGGCAGGTAGCAGAGCGCCAGTCCGGCGGTCAGCGGACGCAGCCGCTGTTCCGGGGTCCCGGGCCAGGTCCTCGATCCGTAGACGAGACCGCCCACCAGTGCGCCCAGGGAATTCGCCGCCAGAATCCAGGCGGACACCGGGCCGGCACCGTGCTCGTCCCCGTAGGCGACCGCGGAAATCGAAACGGCGCCCAGGGAGACGCCGACGAACAGCACCGACCCGAGCAGGACCAGCAGTGGGGACGAGCGCAGCGCACCGAGCCAGTGCGCGGTACGGGGCGCCGCGCGCCAGCGCCGGGACGGTCCGGCGGTGACCACGACCATCGTGCCGGCCACTCCGATGAGTCCGGTGGCGATCAGGGCGGCTTCCTCGGAACCCACCGCGATCAGGAACGTCACCAGCAAGGGCCCCGAAGCGAAGAGGATTTGCTGGGCTGCGGCGTCGAGTGCATAAGCGGCCTGCACCCGCTCCTCGCTCCGGAGCAGTCCGGGCCACAGGGCGCGCATGCCGCCTTCGAGCGGCGGGGCCGCCAGCCCGGCCAGCGCGACCCCGGCGGCGGCGAGGGGCAGCGATGTGCATCCGACGGCCGCGAGCAGCACGAAGCCCGCGGCGGAGAGCAGCGCGCCGAGGGCCATCACCCAGGTCTGACCGCGCCGGTCGACGGCCCTGCCGAGCAGTGGCTGCCCCACGGCCACCGTGACACCCCAGAGCGCGGCCAGCGCCCCCGAGAGACCGTATCCGGCACCCTCCGAACGGAGGAACATCAGGATTCCCAGCGCGGCCATCCCGTGCGGTAACCGTCCGATGAGGGTGCCGCCGAGTAATCGGACCACATGCCGGGTGCCCAGCAGGCTCCCGTAACCGTTCCCCATGTCCCACCCTTCGGCCGGAGACGGGCCCGCGGCCGTAGTACGTATAACTTCCCTGCGATGTCTACCATGTTGGGGACGAGCGGTCCACCCGCCCAGACTCCGAGAGAGGATGCGCCCCCGTGGCGAACAGAGCACGGCCCACCTCACGGGACGTGGCCCGGGAGGCGGGCGTGTCGCAGGCGACGGTGTCGCTCGTGTTCGGTGAGAAGTGGCACGGCCGGGTGTCGGAACGGGTCGTCGGGAGGGTGCGGGAGGCCGCACGCGCGCTCGGGTACCGGCCGAACCTCGCGGCCAGGACCCTGCGGACCGGGCGGACGAAGACCGTGCTGCTCGTCGTCCCGGCGCTCACGAATGAGTACTACGCGCGGCTGTACCACGGTGTCGCACGGGTCGCGGCCGAGCACGGCTTCGGCGTGGTGCTGTATCCCTCCCCGTCGGACGGGGGGCCGGCGCGCGATCCCTTCGTCTCGGCACGGGCCACTCTGGACGGAGTGCTCGCCTCGTCCATGGCCTCGGAGGTGCTGGCCGCGTTCGAGGGGGACGGGATTCCGCTGGTGATGCTCGACAGCGATCCGGCGAACTCGCGGGCCGCCGCGACGGTCAACCTCGATGTCGTGGACGGCATCCGCCAACTGGCCGCGCATCTGCTGTCCCTCGGCCACCGTCGCATCGCCCATATCGCGGCCGGGCTGGATTCCTGGACGTTCGCCGTGCGGTCCCGGACCCTGGCGGACGCCCTGGCGGGGACGGGCGCGGAGCTTCGGACCGAGTACGCGGAGCTCACCATGGACGCCGGACGGCGGGCAGCCGAACGGGCCCTGCGCGCCCCGGAGAGCCGGCCCACGGCGCTGCTGTGCGACTTCGATCTGCTCGCCGTCGGCGCCCTGAAGGCCGCCCGGCAGCTCGGTCTCCGGGTTCCGGAGGACGTCTCGGTGACCGGATTCGACGATCTGACGATCGCGGTGGCGGTGGCACCGGAGCTGACCACGGTGCGGCTTCCCGCCGAGGAGGCCGGCGAGCGGGGCATGCGCACGCTCGCCTCCGTACTGGACGGCGGTCGGCCCGGTAACCCGGCCCCCGTGCCGGTCTCCCTGGTGGTCCGCGGCTCGACCGCCCCGCCCGCATGAGCCGCGCCAGGATCGGCGCGGGCCGGCGCACTTCCTGACCAGGGCGCCGACGGCTCCCCGGCGAGCGGCAGTTTTCCCGCAAGAGGCAGTTTCGACGGCAGTTCAAGTTGCCTCTCAGCGGCACCCGTTGACGCTTGTGGATCATCTGGATGAGCTGCCAGACTTCGTGCGGGCTTGGGGCGGTCAGCTAGAGCGTGCCTCTGGCGGTTCCGGCCAACTTTCCCTTCGGACCGGCCAGTTGCGGAGGGGTGCGCGCACACCCCGACCTGGCCCCGGAAATTCACCGACCGCCGACTCCGGCTGACATTCACCTTCGCGTCACCGGCATCGCTGTGCCCAGGGATGCCCGGCCGGCGCGGGAAAACGGTGGGCGACGGCACATCGCGGTCCACGACGAACCGCCATGCCCCGTCGGCCGCAGTGCCCCGTGGGCCGGCCCGTCACCCGACAGAACGGAAGAGGAGATCAGCCATGACCACGTCACTGAAGGGCACCCGGGCTGTTTTACTGCTGGACCCGGTGCGCAACGGTGCCCACTTCAAATCCGTCACACGCCGCCGCGGCCTCGCCGTCGTCTCGGTCTACACGATGCCGCGGCAGCATGTCGAGAGCCGCTGGCCCGACCACGCGGACGGCGATGACGCCGGGTTCTACGCGGATGACGCCGGCCAGATCCTGCACGGGGTCGAGAGTCTAGGGGTGGAGCTGGTGGCGGTGGTGGCCGCCTCGGAGTCCGCGGTCCACCTCGCCGACGTCCTGGCGGACAAGCTCGGCCTGACGGGGAACGACCTCGCGCTCTCGCCCGCGCGCCGCAACAAGGCTGCGATGCGGGCGGCGGCGCTCGACGCCGGTGTGCGCATCCCCCGGTTCGCGCTCGTCGAGGACCCGGCCGGGATCGCACCGGCCGCGGCCGGCATCGGGTTCCCGGCCATCGCCAAGCACACCACCGGGGGCGGCTCGCACGGGGCGCGGCTGCTGAACTCGGCCGAGGAGGCGGCCGACATCTCCGGCCTCGCGCGACGCGACCACTTCGGGCGGGAGGTCGAGGAGTGGCTCGTCGAGCAGTACGTCCGGGGCCGTGAACTCGCGGTGAACTGTTTCAGCCATGACGGTGAGCACCAGGTCATCGACGTCTGGGAGTACCGGCAGCCCGACGACAGCGACTACGCGTTCCCCTACTGGGAGCTGATGCAGCTCGCCGAGGACGACCCCGACCGGCAGCGCGCGGCGGACTTCGTCGGCGAGGTGCTGACCGCGCTCGGTGTCCGCCTGGGCCCCAGCCACACCGAGGTGAAGGTCGCCGCCGACGGGGTGTACCTCATCGAGATGGGCGCCCGGCTTCCCGGTGGCCCGTTGACGGAGCAGTGGCTCGCGCACAGCGATCTCGACCCGTTCGAGCAGACCCTGGACTGCTACCTGGGCAATCGCCCCGCCTGCCTCGAGACCCCGCCGCGCTTCGACGCGCTCATCGGGAGCAGCGTGATCCGGAACGAGGGCCCGGCGGGGGTGCTCACCGAGATCCGCGGTATGGAGGAGCTGCTCCGCAAGCCCGGTGTGGACAGCGTGGCCTCGGTCTACGCACCCGGTGATGTCGTCCCGGTCACCGACAGCACCAAGACCATCCCGCTGTTCATCTCCCTGGCGGCGCCCGACCGTCCGGCGCTCCTCGACCTCATGGCCTGGGTGCGCCGGACGGTGGAGCTGGTGATCGAGCCGGCCACCGACTCGCGTGACACCTGACTCCGCGTCGTCGTGCACCCGGCCCCGGAGTCACCGGGGCCCGGCACCGGGGAATTCGGTGGCGTTCCGTGGGCGGACCGGTGTGCGCGGCAGCCCGTTCACACCTCCGAAGGCGGGAGATACGACACCCTAAGATGTTGTCCGCTCTGTTCCGTGGGATCCAGATAATGGGCTCGGAGACGCTGTGTTTCCTGATATGTCAGTGCTCGGTCACTGTCCCTTCTTACGGCCCGACGCACCCCACGGCTCCGTGCTCCGCCGGCCACGCATCACGACGACGCAGGGCGGCACACCTGATACGACAAGGGGGAAGGTTTGATTCAGGAGGCGTTGGGCGACAGCCGCGACACAGCGGAATTAGGGTCACGAATACGCGCTCTCCGATTAGCGGCCCGGCTGTCGCAGAAGCAACTCGCAGACTTCAGTACGCTCAGTGTGCGGGCCATACGCGACATCGAGAACGGCCGGGTGAAACAACCCCGCAAGGACACTTTTCAGCTGCTCCGCAAGGCACTGGATCTGAGTGCGAGTGAGTGGGACACACTCAAGGAACTCATTCCCCGCGGCGTACCCGATACCGACCGCGCCGCGCCCGCCGGCCCGGAGCCACTGGGCCCTCCGGCGGCCAACGGCCCGATTCTCGGGCGGGACGACGAACTGGCCACTCTGCTGAAGCTCTTCGGCGTGGAGCACCGCCGTCTGATCACCCTCACGGGGATCGAGGGCGTCGGCAAGACCCGTCTGGCGCAGGAGCTGGCGCGGGCGCTGTACCAGCGGGAGGGCGCCTCCGTCCTGTGGGTCGCGATGGCCGACGAACCGCGGGGGTGGCTCAGACAGGAGAGCGCCGCGGCAGCCGTCTCCGCGCGGATACGTGAGCTGGTCCACGCCGATCACGACGGGGTGCGGCAGGTCGGTGAACTGATCGGCGACCGCGACACCCTGCTCGTACTGGACGGCGTACGGCGGCCGGGAGAGCTGACGGGCCTGGTCCCGCTGCTGCACCGGGAGTGTCCACGGCTGCGGGTGCTGATGACGGCGCGAAGCGCCCTGGGGGCGGCCGCCACGTCGGTGTTCCCGTTGGCACCGCTGCCCGTACCGCACGCCGACCCGCACCCGCGGGAGGCCCATTGGGAGCGGAACGCCTCGGTGCAGGTCTTCCTCACCTATGTACAGCAGACGCGCCACGCCTTCCGGCTGAACGGCTCGAACGTCACCGCGGTCGGCCAGATCTGTAGCGCGCTGGACGGACTGCCGATGGCCCTGGAACTCGCCGCGCGATGGAGCCTCATCTATTCACCGTGGCAGCTCGCCGAGCAACTGGCGGCCGATCCCCTGATGGTGACCCGGCTTCCCGAGGGCTGGGAATGGGGCGAGCCAGGCCTCTTCCAGTCCGTACGGGAAGCCCTCAAGGAACTGACACCGCGCCAGCGGGCTTTGCTGGATGTGATGGCGCGGCGTCGCGGATATTGGACGATGGGGGAGGCGGCCGAGTCGGCCGGGATCGATGTCAGCGAATCCGCCGGCGAGATGTACACCCTTCTGATGCATGGTCTGCTCCGCCGGACGGACTGCGCGGACCAGACGTTTTTTGAGTCTTTGAACATTGTGCGTTTCCTTCAGAACGGCCAGGAGGTGGAGGCGGCCTGACCGGCTGCCCTCGGAGCTCGCGTCCCCGGTCCGTCGACCGGGCCGCGCCACCGACACCGACGAATGCCCGCACAAGCAAGCCGGAATCAACTCCCTGAACCCGCACACCGTTTATTGGCATGCCTGGTATGAACGCCCGTTACATGAAGAGGAATGAGGAAACATCGTGCGACTCTGTACTCTGCGGACCGCCGACGGGGAAGACGTCGGAATCGCGGCGGATGACGGCATCGTGCTGGTGAGCACGCTCAACAAGGTGCGGGGAACGGAATACGGCCCCACGCTCCATGACATCGTCGTCCACGATCAGCGGGACGGGCTGGCGGCCGCGATGGCGGATCCGGCCGTACTCGCGACCGCGATTCCCGGCACGGACCTCGACTTCGCCCCTCTCTACCGGAACCCTCCGAAGCTGTGGGGCGTGGGGCTGAATTACACCCGGCATGCGGACGACCTCGAGGTCACCCAGCCGGACGGGGTGCCCGGGTCCTATATGAGACCCGCTTCCACCGTCATCGGATACGGCGACGACATCGTGCTGCCGCACCAGTCGGAGCGTGTCACGGCGGAGGCCGAGCTGGGGGTCGTCATCGGCGCGACCTGCAAGGACGTCCCGGCGGCCGAGGCGAAGTCGGTGATCTTCGGATTCACCACGCTGCTCGACATGACCGCTGAGGACGCCATCCGGATCAACCCCCGCTACATCCCGTGGTCCAAGGCATTCGACACCTTTTGCAGCCTCGGCCCCTGGGTGGTGACGCCCGACGAGATCCCCGATCTCTCCGCGATTCGCATATCGACCGTGGTCAACGGGGAGACGATCGCGACGAACCAGGTGTCCGCCATGATGTGCGACCCGTATTGGCAGGTCGCGTACTTCTCCGGAGGCATGGTGCTGGAGGCGGGTTCGGTCATCGCCACGGGCACCCCGGGCGCGGGGGTCATCCAGGACGGCGACGTGGTGGAGGCGCTGGTCGAAGGGGTCGGCAATCTGCGCAACCAGGCCCGGCACGCGTCGGCCGCCCGCCGGTAACGGTTCGTTCCCGGCCGGCGCCCGCCGGCCGGTCACCCCCAGTCCGGAGGAGGCTGAATCAGTGGATCTCGGCATCGAAGGGAAGACCGCCGTCGTGTGCGCCTCGACGTCGGGCCTGGGCAGAGCGACGGCCGAGGCGCTGGCGGCCGAGGGCGCGCGGGTGGTGGTGTGCGGCCGGCGCAAGGAAACGGCCGAGAGCGTGGCCGCCGGCCTGCCCCGGGCCCTCGGGGTGGGCGTGGATCTGCTGGCACCCGACGGCCCCGAGGCCGTGCTGTCCGCGGCGCGGTCCGCCTTCGGGCCCGTGGACATTCTCGTCCTCAACGGGCCGGGCCCCCGGGCGGCCCGGGTCACCGAGATCCTCCCGGAGGAGCTCGGGCCGTGCGTCGACTCCCTGGTGACCGTCCATCACCGTCTGGTGTCGCAGGTGCTCGGGCACATGCGCGCGCAGCGGTGGGGGCGCATCCTCGCGATCGGGTCGAGCGCCGTCGCCGCCCCCATCGGTGACCTCGCACTCTCCGGCATCGGGCGCACCGCGCTCGCCGCCTATCTCAAGATGCTGGCGACGGACGTCGCGGCGGACGGGGTCACGGTCAACATGCTGCTGCCCGGCCGTATCTCCACCGACCGGGTACGGCAGCTCGACGCCGCCCGCGCGACCCGGTCGGGGCGGGACGTCGCCGCCGTGCACCAGGAATCGGCGGAGCGGATTCCGATGAACCGGTACGGCGGGCCCGCGGAGTTCGCGGCGGTGGCCGCGTTCCTGTGCAGTGCGTCCGCCTCTTATGTGACGGGAAGCGCGGTGCGCTGTGACGGCGGACTTGTGCCGGCGCTGTAGTTCCCGTGCCGCCCGGCCGTGTTCCTTACGGCCGGGCGGTAACACGGGCGCGGCCCGGGGCGGTCGCGCGGGCCGGGTGCCCGCTGACCGCCCCGGGCCGCGCCCGAGCCCGCGTACCGCCCGGAGGGGGCGGCGCGGGGCCGTCCTACTCGGCGCCGAGGGTCGCGGCCGTCTTCATGACCAACTCCTCGGTCGGCCGGGCCCGTTCGACCTCCGCCACCGCTGCCATCAGCTCGAAGACATCGACGTCCTGTGCCTCGGCACACCGGCTGATCAGCGGGAAGAAGCTGGAGTGCGTCTGGCTCAGGCCGCCGACGAGCTGGTACGTCCGGTCGTCGTGCAGCCGGGAGAGGGGCCGCACCGCGTCCTCGCTCAGCCGGCCCAGGGCGCGGTAGTCGTAGGCGGCTCCGGCGCCTTGCGCCCACAGGATCGTGGCGAACGCCTCGGTGACGGCGTTCCCCGCGCCCCGGCCGATGCCGTCCAGGGTGGTGTCGATGTACTTCGCCCCGCCGCTCGCCGCAGCGAGGGCGTTCGCGTTGGCCAGCCCCAGGTTGTCGTGGCCGTGGAAGCCCAGAGGGGCATCGACCCGGTTGCCGACGTGGTGGAACAGTTCGCCGACCTCGGACGGCAGATAGCCGCCCACCGAGTCGACCAGATAGACCCCGTCGGCCCCGTACTTCACACACTGCTGGGCCGCCTCGACGACACCGTCCGGGCCGAGCAGGTTGGTCTTCATCAGATTGGCGAAGACCGTGAGGCCCAGCTCCTTGGCGAGCTTGATGAAGCTCTCCGCGGGCGTCACGTCGGTGATGTCCACGCCGACGCGGACGAAGTGCATTCCTGCCGAGGCGGCCTGGCCGAGGTGGTCCAGCGCGGCGATGCCGGGGATGCAGAACATGCCCCAGGCCGCGGTCTCCAGGGTGCCGGCCGCGAGGTCGAAACACCGCTTGTCGGAGACCAGGGTCGGCTTGGACAGGGCCTCGGCGGCGTTGAGCCCCAGTCCGTGGCCCAGTTCGATGAGGCGTATCCCCGACTTCTCAAGGCCGGCCAGAACGCTCTTGATGGTCTCTTCCGTGAATTGAAAGTCCACGGAGTAACTGCCGTCCCTGAGTGTGCAGTCGAGAATCTCGACCGCGTTCAGATCTGCGTTGCTTACGGTCTCATGCGGCAAGATCGGCATCTCACACCTCAGAAATCAGAGATCGCGGCCAACAAGGCGAGATCGATGACACACCCGTGTCACAGCGGGAAGAATTATTCCGGTTTGCAGCTCCGCCCTCTGGGGTCTCCCGCGCAATGTTCCGCCGGGAGGCTGCATTATTCGAGATTACCGCCGATGCGGGCATCCGGGGCGGCAGAACTACCGGCAGAACGGGGGCAGGCGGAAATGTGAAAGTGCCCCCCAATACCGGCAGATGACCCTTGTGACCGCTGAGATCAGGGTGCCAGAATCCGTACGAAGGTTCGTTGAGGAATGATTCACGTTCGGCCGCGCGGCCGAGATATCTGGAAGAGATGGGCAGTAATGGGAAACGTCCTCACCAAGGCTCAGATCGAATCCTTCCGAGAGAACGGGTTCTGCGTCGTACAAGGCATCTTCGATGACCACGTCATCGAAAAGGCCCGCGGTATCGTCGATAACCTGCTCTCCTCCCCCAGCCTCGCCGACCTGGCGGAAGCGGAACCGGAGGACAGCTCCAAGGCGCGCCGTATCTGGGCTCCCACGGCCCGGGACAAGGTCTTCGTGGACATTGCGGAGGACTCCCGGCTGATCGATGCCGTGGCACAGCTGATCGGCGACGACGTCGTCCTCCAGTACTCGAAGCTGAACGTCAAGCCGCCGCAGGTCGGCAGTGTCGTCGACTGGCACCAGGACTTCGCCTACTACCCGCACACCAACCAGGATCTGCTGGCCACACTGATTTACCTCGACGATGCGACGCGCGAGAACGCCTGCCTGCGGGTGGCGGCGGGCTCCCACCGTCAGGGGCTCCTCAGCCATGAGGTGGACGGGTACTTCGGCGGCAAGATCACTTCGCTGACGGACGTCGGTGTGGACGAGTCCACCGTCGTCGACTGTGAGGGGCCCGCCGGCTCGGTGGTCTTCCTGCACCCGCTCGTGGCGCATTCCTCGGAGAAGAACCTCTCCGACAGGTACCGCCGGGTGTTCATCCCCGCCTACCGCGCCGCCGACGCCTTCCCCATCTACTACGGCCCGCACGCCGCACACAACGAGCCCAACGCGAAGCTGCTGCGGGGCAAGCCGGCGAAGGCCGCGCGCTGCGAGGGCGGTGCCTGGCCGCTCCCGATCGCGGCCGCCGAATTCAACTCCCTCTACCAGATCCAGGAAGGGGCGCACCTCAAGGACGGCGGCAAGGCGTCAACCGGCTACTTCGCCCACGAGGTCACCGTGTAGGACAGGCCGGCCGGGCCGAAGTCTCGGCCCGGGTGACGCCGCCCCTTTCGGTCCGGAGGCGGCATCACCGCCCTGTCGGCCGGCAGACCACCGTCCCCCGGGTGGCTGCCGGCCCTTGCCGGATCGGCGGCCCTGCCTGCCCCAGCAGCGTTTTCGCGGAGTTCCGTGCGACCCGCAGCCCGCTCCCTTCCCCCTGACTCCTCAACCGGAAAGCGCCGAAGGCATGACCCGAATCGACGAACTGCCCGTCCGGGACGAACTGCGCGGCATGACGCCGTACGGAGCGCCTGAGCTCGACGCTCCGGTGCGGCTGAATGTCAATGAGAGTCCCTACGCCCTGCCCGAGTGGCTGGCCGAGCGGATCGCCGAGCGGGTGCGGGAGACGGTCCGCGGCCTCAACCGCTACCCGGACCGCGACGCGGGGGAACTGCGCGCAGCGCTCGCCGCCTACCTCGGCCGCACCACGGGGCTCGCCGTGGACAAGACCCACATCTGGCCCGCCAACGGCTCCAACGAGGTCATCCAGCAGTTGCTGCAAGCGTTCGGCGGCCCCGGACGCACCGCGCTCGGCTTCGAACCGTCGTACTCCGTGCATCCGTTGATCGCCCGTGGCACCGGGACCGGCTGGATTTCCGTCCCGCGCGATGCGCACTTCGCCATCGACGTGCCGGCCGCGCGGGCGGCGCTCGCGGAACACCGCCCCGACATCGTCTTCCTCACCTCCCCGAACAACCCGACCGGCACCGCCGTCGCCGAGCAGACCGTCCTCGCCCTGTACGAAGCCGCACAGGCGGTGAAGCCGTGCCTGGTCATCGTGGACGAGGCCTACGGGGAGTTCTCGGGCCGCCCGCCGTTGGTGCCGCTGGTGGAGGGCCGGCCGCATCTGGTGGTCACCCGGACGATGTCCAAGGCCTTCGGGGCGGCGGGTCTGCGGCTCGGCTATCTGGCCGCCGCTCCCGCCGTGGTGGACGCCGTCCGGCTGGTCCGGCTCCCCTACCACCTGTCGTCCGTCACCCAGGCCATCGCCCTCACGGTGCTGGAGCACGCCGAGGTCCTGCTGACCTACGTCGAGCAGCTCAAGAGCGAACGCGCCCGCCTCGTCACCGAGTTGCGGGAGATGGGCTACGACATCACCGACTCGGATGCGAACTTCGTCCAGTTCGGGCGGTTCGAGGACAGCCACCGGGCCTGGGAGGCCCTGCTCGCCCACGGTGTGCTCGTCCGGGACAGCGGAGTACCGGGCCGGCTGCGGGTCTGTGCCGGCACCCCGGCGGAGAACGATGCCTTTCTGGCGGCTGCCCGCGCCGTCGTGAAGGAATGCGCCGACTGACGGAAGAAGCCCACAGCAGAAGCCGGCGGCCGGTGTTCACGGGCGCCGGGAGCGGACTGATCAGGATTCCGGCCGCAGGGCCGGCAGCAGAGCTCGCACCAGGGGAAGGCCGCACGCGTGTACCGCCCTGTGCAGAAGACGGAGAACGACACATGGGTACGGTAGCCACCTGGCGGGCCTCTTCGGCCGTGGTGCGTCTTTTGATGGTCAATCAGTTCGGCGTGATGCTGGGCTTCTACATGATCCTGCCGAATCTCTCCGCCTACTTGAGCGGTGACCTGGGACTCACCGCCGCCATGGTGGGACTGGTCCTCGGCGTGCGCACGCTGAGCCAGCAGGGGATGACGCTGTTCGGCGGGACCGCGGCGGACCGGTTGGGCTGCCGGTGGCTGATCCTCACCGGCTGCGCACTGCGCTCGGTCGCCTTCGTCATGTTCGCGGTGTTCGACTCGCTGCTCGGCATCATGACGGCAGCGGTGGTGACCGGTATCTCCGGTGCCGTCTTCACGCCCGCCACCCGGACCTATCTCACCCGCGCGGCCGGCGAGAACAAGCTGGCGGCCTACGCGCTGTTCAACATGGCGGGAAACACCGGCGCGCTGTTCGGCCCGCTGCTGGGCAGCGTGCTCCTGTTATGGGACTTCCAGGTGGTGGCGGCGGTCTCCGCCGCCGTCTTCGCCGTGCTGACGTTCGCCCAGGCGTTCATGCTGCCCGCGCAGCCGCGGGAGAAGAGCGGTCAGTCGGTGTTCGGCGACTGGCGGTATCTGCTGACGGACCGGCCGTTCCTGGTGTTCGTCGTCGCGGTGTCCGTGCTCTTCGTGGCCTACAACCAGCTGTATCTGCTGCTGCCGATGGAGATCACACGGGTGACCGGCAGTGCCGGCTCGGTCGGCCTCGTCTTCGCCGTCATGGCGGTGATCGGCATGGTCGGCAGCGTTCCCCTGGCGACCCGGGTCCCCCGGCGGCTGGGGCGGGGCCGTTCCATCGCGCTGGGAGTGGCGCTCTGTGGGCTGGCCTTTCTGCCCACGGCCTTCTCCGGCGTGCTGCAAGGAGGGCGGGCACTCGCTGGCGGCTTCTCCCTGGACTCGGTGCCCGGCATGCTCCTGGCGGCACTTCCGGTGCTCTCGGCGACCGCGATCCTGGCCTTCGGCCACACCATCGCGATATCGCTCTCCCAGGAAGTAGCGGTCTCCTATGCGCCGCCCGGTATGACCGGCACCTACATCGGAATGTTCTCCATGGCCGCCGGACTGTCGGCGGCGGGCGGCAACTTCTTCATCGGGTACCTCGCCGACCTGGGAAAACAGCATCACATGGCCTGGCTGCCCTGGTCGTTTTTGACCCTGCTCGGACTGTCCGCCGCCTGGGCCGTCTCCCGGATGCGGCACCTTCCCCAGCAGCCCGAGGACGTCCCGACGACGGTGGCGGCGAACCGTCCGCCGCGGGTGGAAGGCAGCATGCCGCGGAACGGCTGAGTGCAGGTGCGTGCTCGTGCCGCCGCCGTGCCGCCCTCCTTCAGAGCCCACTCGCCACCGCCACCCCCAATGCCAGCAGCACGAGGCCGGTGACGACGCTCAGCCGCTGTCGTACGGCCGGCCGGGACACCAGCGCCCGCCCCCGCACGACGGCCCAGGTGAGCAGCAGATACCAGCAGGTGTTGACCAGTACCCACACCACTCCCATCAGCACGCTGGACAGCAGGACCGGGCCTCGGGTCGTCACGAACTGGGGCAGTACGGAGATGGCGAACACGCCCGCCTTCGGATTGCCCAGCGCCGTGCCCAGCCCGGCGAGATAGGGGGCCCAGCCACCGGTGGCCGCCCCGTCCGCGGACGGCCCCGGAGCCTTGCGGACCGTCCGGAGGGTGTTGATCCCGAGCAGTATCAGCACCATCCCGCCCGCGATACGCACCACCTCGTACGCCCGGGGATCGGCCAGGAGCACCGCGGACAGCCCCACGGCGGCGGCGATGGACCAGAGCAGCAGACCCGAGGCGTTCCCGGCGATGGTGAGCCGTGCCCGACGGGGCCCGCCGTCCAGCGCCTGCCGGATCATCAGCGCCTGACCGGCTCCCGGGAGCATGGCCAGCAGCCAGGTGGTGACCAGGAACAAGGGCACGTGAGTGGGCACGTCGCAACTCCCTCGGAAAGGTGCGGGGACGGGTGAAGTGAGCGGACCCGGCGGGCCGTTGGGCCGGCGGCCCATGTCCTCCCACTGCATCAGCACGCGGCAATTTTCTGAAGGTTTGATCCCCTATCTCAGTAAGAGGCGCTACGAATCATGATTGAGACGCGGCAGGCGCGTTATTTCGTGGCCGTCGCCGAGGAACTGCACTTCGGCAGGGCGGCGGAACGGCTCCAGATGTCCCAGCCGCCGCTGTCCCAGGCGATCAAACAGCTCGAGCGCCAACTCGGCTGCGAGCTGCTGTACCGCACTCAGCGGTCGGTCGCCCTCAGCCCGGCCGGTGTTGCCTTCCTGGATCAGTGCCGGGCGCTGATCCGCCAGGCCGAGGACGCCGAGACCGCGGTCCGGCACGCCGCGACCGGCCGTGGCGGGCGGTTGCGCCTGGGTGCGGTGGCCTCGGCGTTCTCCTGGCCGCTGCCGTTCGTACTCGAACGTTTCCACGCCGCCGCGCCCGACATCGAGATCCGCACTCAGGAGATCGACACCCATGAGGCCGCCGCCGGTCTCCTCGACCGCACCCTTGACTGGGCGATCGTGCGCCAGACCGCCCCCGTGCGCGGCACCAAGGCGGCCTCGCTCTTCGTCGACCGGTTCGTCGCGGCCCTGCCCGCCCGTCACCCCGCGGCCGGCACCGACGTTCCGCTCGACCTCGCGGACCTCGCGGGCGACACCTGGGTGTGGCTGCACCGCCGCATCGCGCCCGATTATCACGACGCCATGGCCGCGATGTGCCGGACCGCCGGCTTCAGCCCCATCCCGGCCCACTGGGCGCGGTCGGTGACCTCACAGATCGCCATGGTCGAGTGCGGCCTCGGGGTCACGGTCGTGCCGGCGGCGGCCGCCGTGGTCCGTCCGGCCGTCAGATTCCGGCCCTTCAGCCACGGGACGGCGACCATCGAACTCACCGCCATGACCCGGTCCGGTCCCGAGCCCCTGGTCCAGCAGCTCACCGCACTCGCCACCCATCTGACCGCGTCCCGCCCCCCGTCACCGGCCTGAGCACCCCGCGCGCCCGGCCGGCGAGGCTGCGCCCCTCACCCCGCCCCGGTGAGCGCCCCCTTTACCGGGCGGACGTCGGCCCGCCCCTTCTCATAGACCGTGAGTCCACGCGCCAGGTGAAGCGGCACCAGCAGCAGTTCCACGATGAGGGCCTTCCAGGCGTAGATGAGGTTGACGGCCTTGGTGGCATAGACGCAGGGGATGTTGAACAGGACGGCTGGCAGGGGGAGTTTGCGGCGGTGGGCGGCGTAGAGGAGCGGTGGCAGTGTGAGCAGGAGTTCGGCGCCGGCCCACCAGGTGACGGCGAGGGCGGGTGAGGCGTCGGTGGTCGTCGCGACCAGGAAGGGCGTCGCCCACCACAGGGGTGCGGTGAGGATCTCCAGCAGGGCGAGGAGGACCCAGAGCGCCAATAGCGGTTTGCGCAGGATGAGTTGCCCGAGATGGAGACGGACGTTCTGACAGAAGCCGGCCATCCAGCGCCAGACCTGTTTGCGGAGGTAGGTGAGGTCTTCCGGGTCGGCGGCCAGGGCGACGGCGTCGGAGACATAGACCGCGCGTCTGCCCGCGATCTGCTGGGACCACGTGTAGTCCATGTCTTCCACGATGGTGCGCTCGGGGAAGCCACCGAAGGCCATCAGGTCGTCACGGCGGAAGACCGAGCAGCAACCCGAGCACACCATGGGGCTGTTGGCACGCGCCTGGATGGGGCGGTGCCAGTGGAAGCCGAAGAGATACTCGGTGGATCGGCCGCGCTCCCAGAGGGTGCGGGTGTGGCGGGTGCGGACCGTGCCCGCGGCGACCGTGACGCCGGGGTCGTCGAAGACGGGCAGGACGGTCTCGATGTAGTCCGGTGCGAGGACGGTGTCCGCGTCGACGGCCAGAACGAGGTCGGTGGTGCACTGCGGAAGAGCGTAGTTCTGCGCCTTGGCCTTGCTGCCGAGGTTGCGGGGCGGGCGGAGCACGCTCACTCCATGGGCCGCCGCCACCTCCCCCGTGCGATCGGTCGACGCGTCGTCCACGACCAGGATCCGGTCAGGCGGGACCGTTTGGGATGCGAGGGACTCCAGCGTGGCCGGCAGCCCCTCCTCCTCGTTGTGTGCGGGCACGATGACGGTGATGGTGTGCAAGTCGGTCTCCCCCGGTTGTGCGGATCGCGCTGACCATGACGGTGAGCAGTCCGATCACGCCGTAGACGATGGTGCTGATGCCGATGAACGGCAGTCCTCCGTGCATGTCGCCGACGGTAGGGGAGGATGCGCCCGGCGCGTTTCCGGAGGACTCCTCCTGTGGATAACCCACCCAACGAGGCTGATATGCGGGCCGGTTGGGGGCGGGAGATCGCGTCACCGGGACGTCAGTTGCCGGATGCGGGGTCCGAGTCAGGGCGGGTGTGGTCCGGCCAGAGGGAGTCGGGGAAACGGGCGTCGTCGGAGTCGGTGTCGGGCATGAGGGTGGCGAGCATCTGCTGGGTGGCCTTCGCGTTGTCGTGGGCGCGGGGCAGCATGACGCTCTCGTAGGCGTCGAGGGCCTCGTCGAGGGTGGAGTGACTGCTGACGGCCTGCGCGAGTTCGGCGCCGTCGAGCAGGGCGAGGTTGGCGCCGACACCGGCGGGCGGCATCAGGTGGGCGGCGTCACCGAGCAGGGTGATACCGGGGACGCGCTGCCAGGAGTGGGGCACCGGGAGGACGAACATCGGCCGGTTGAGGAACTCGCCCTCGTTTTCGCGCAGGATGTCCAGCAGGCTTTCGTCCCAGCCCCGGTAGCGGTCGAGGAGGCGGGCGCGTACGGATGCGGTGTCGGCGAGGTCGAGTCCGGCGTGCCAGTCCTCGGGGCCGCGGAACATGATGTAGCCGCGGACGTGCCCGTTGCTGTTGCGCTGGAGCACCAGGCTGCGGCCGCCCGCCTTGGCCGACATGGTGCCGGCGCCGACCAGTTCGGCAATGCCCGGGTGGCGGCGGTCGACGTCGTCGAAGTGGACCTCCACCATCGTGATGCCGGTGTAGTGGGGCTGGGCGTCGGAGAGCGCGGGGCGCACCCGGGACCAGGCGCCGTCGGCACCGACGACCAGGTCGAAGTCCTCGTCGGCGTGGTCGCGGTGGTGCAGCCGGACGCCGCCGCCGGGCAGCGGGGTGACGGCCTCCACGGGGTGGCCCCAGCGGACCGTGCCGGGCGCGAGGGAGTCGAGCAGGAGGGTGCGTAGCCGGCCGCGGTCGATCTCGGGCCTGCTCATATCACCCTCGTCGGCCCGGTCATGGCGTACCAGGGTCGCGTGCCGGTCGTACATGCGCCACTGCTGGCCTTCGGGCCGGGAGAGCGCGAGGAACCGGTCGAACAGCCCGGCCGCGCGCAGGGCGACCTGGCCGGTGTCTTCATGGATGTCGAGACTTCCGCCTTGCGCACGGGAGTTGGGGCCGGCCTCCCGCTCGAAGACCGTGACCGGGAGGCCGTGCTGCTGCAGCACGCGCGCGCAGACCAGGCCGCCGGGGCCGGCGCCGGTGATCGCGATGCGAGGGGTGGTGGACATGGGAGCCACTCTCCGTTCTGTGGATTCGGGTCGGTGGATCAGGTCGGTGGATCGAGGCAGGAACGGGGCAGGGTGGTGCCGCTCTGTTTCTTCTGATGGGCCAACGCCGCTACCGGCAGGCCGAGTTCAGGCACGCAGGCCGTTACTCACTCACAGAAACACAGCAGCTCCAAAAGTACAACTGATTCGACTTTTGATCCGATTGACTTTGCGATCGAATCCCGCCAAGGGGATACAGTGAAGGCATGGCCGAGACGACGACCGGGCGCCGCGAGCGCAAGAAAGCCCAGACCAGGCAGGCTCTGGCGGATGCCGCCCTGCGGCTGTTCACCGAGCGGGGCTTCGACAACGTCGGCGTCCGGGAGGTGGCGGAGGCGGCCGACGTCTCGCTGAGCACGCTCTTCAAGCACTTCCCCAGCAAGGAAGCGCTCGTCTTCGACCTCGACGCGGACATCGAGAGCGCACTGGTGGCAGCCATTCGCGACCGGGCGCCCGGTCAGTCCGTCCTGCACGCGCTGCGCGACCACTTGGTGCGTACGCGTACCGCCCTGCAGACCGACGACCCGCTCTTCGTCCTCGTCGATTCCACCCCCGCGCTCAGCGATTACGCGCGGCGCATGTGGTTGCGCCACGAGAAGGCGCTGGCCACTGCTCTCGCCGAGGCCACCGGGCCGGCCCCGGACGACCTGGCCGTCGTCGGCCTGGCCCGCTTCGCCCTGGAGATCCCCAGCCTGGCCCGTACGAGCGATGACCCGGCGACGGCCGTCCGTGACCTGTTCACCCTGCTGGAACGCGGCTGGGCCGGCACTCCCCTGGCGCGCCCGGAAGACCGCTCCGGCCAGGACGATTAGCCCCAACCGGAGGCCGCGTCACGCCCCACAGCCACCGGCGGCGGGGCGACCGGTCACCGGCCACCAACGAATGGCGACCAGCGGCCGGCGGCAGACGACCGGCCTCCGCCGCGAAGCCAAACAGCCCGCACACACACCGACTTGAGCGGTCACACCTCCGCGGCCTGCCGGTCGCGCCCGCCGGTCCCCGCCCCCGCGGGGCCGCTCACGGCCGCGCGGCCAGGGAGTCCGGCCGCCGCCAGTGCGCCCAGCGCCGCGACGGCCGCGAGGGTCAGGAGAGTGGGGCCCATCGCGGTGAGGAAGGCGTCGCCGGTCCAGTGCGGTCCGCCGGAGGGGTGGTCGCCGGTCGTGGTGGGAACCGCGGGTGTCGTGAGGGTCATGAGCATGGTGGCCAGGGCGACGCCCAGTGTCGGGCCGATGTTCATGGCCGTCTGCTGGAGGCCGCCCGCCACTCCGGCGTGGTCCGTGGGCGCATGGCGCACGATGACCGCGGTCGCCGTGACCATGACCGTACCGAAGCCGGCACCCAGCAGGAGGAATCCCCCGCTGATGGGCAACGCGGCGGATGTGCGGTCGAGTTGGGACAGCGTGAGAACGCCGAGAGTGAGCAGGGCCATCGCCGTCATGGTCGTCAGGCGGGGCCCGTACCGGCGCTGCAGTACGGCCGAGGCCGGAGCGCTCAGCACCATCAGGACGGCCAGGGGCAGCACCCGCAGACCGCACTCCAACGGGTCCATCACCAGCACGTCCTGCAGGAAGTACGTACCGATGAACAGCGTGCCGAACAGGGCCGCCGATGCGGAGAGGAGCACCGCGAGGGCGGCGGCGATGGTGGGCGAGCCGACCACGGAGGCCGGTATCAGGGGGCTCGCGGTGCGGCGTTCGTGGCGGATGAAGGCGCCGCCGACGACCGCTGCCGCCACGCCGCCCAAGACGGTGGCCGGGGTCCAGCCGGTATCCGGGAAGGCGACGAGGGTGTGCACGAGACACACCAGCGCCGACGCGAGCAGACAAGCACCCGGCAGGTCGAGTCCGGTAGCGGCGCGGAGGCCGGACGCCCCAGTGGCCCCGGCCGACACCGCGGAGGCTCCTGTGGCCCCGGCCGTCACTGCGGAGGTTCCCGTGGCCCCCGACGTGACAACGGAAGTCTCCCCCGGATCGGCCTCGGAGCCGGAACCGGACACCGGAACCCGGACGACCCACGCCAGTACGCCCATCAGACAGGCGGGCAGCACATTGAGGAAGAAGACGGATCGCCACCCCCACTGGGCGACCAGCGCACCGCCGAGGACCGGACCGGCGGCGGCCGCCAGCCCGATGCCGCTGGTGCGCAGGGCGAGCGGCATGCCGAGCCGGTCGGGCGGATAGGCGGCGCGGAGCATCCCCAGGGTGGCCGGTTGCAGCAGCGCGCCGAAGACACCCTGGGCCACTCGGAGTCCGATCACCCAGCCGGCACCGGATGCCAGGCCGATCCCCGCCGAGGTGGCGCCGAAGCCCAGGATTCCGAGGGCGAAGATCCGCTGGTGGCCGTATCGGTCACCGAGCCGGCCGGCGAAGACCAGCAGGCTCGCCACGGCGATGAGGTAGCCGGTACTGGTCCACTGGACCTGCCCGAACGAGGCGTGCAGATCCCGCTGGAGAGCCGGCTGCGCCACGGTCAGCACGGTGCCGTCCAGGGCGACGATCACCGCTCCGGTGACACTGCCGGTGAGGACGAGGCGTCGTCGGCGTCCGGCGGTCATCGGCCCTCCGGCCCGAGGTGGGCGTCGAGCGCGGCCCGGAGCAACGGCTCGACCTCATCGGCGCCCGTGGCCAGTTGCAGGCTGCCCCACCTCCACAACTGGGCAATGCCGTGCAGATTGCTCCAGAGAGCGCCCGCGACAACCGGCGGTGGCACCTCGGAGCGCGGCTGCGCCCGGGCGACGAGAGCGACGAGCACCCGGAAGAGCGGCAGGCTGGTGTCCCGCAGGCCGAGCTGATTGCTCTCCAGCAGGTCGTGACGGAACATCAGCTCGTACATCCCGCGGTGGGTCAGCGCGAAGTCGAGGTAGCCGCGCCCCAGGGACAGCAGCTGGGCGCGGGGGTTTGCCGACTGGTCGTCGAGGTGCTCCGCGACCGCGTCGCCCAGGTCGTCGAATCCCTGGCGGGCGATGGCGGACAGCAGGGACAGATGGGTCGGGAAGTACCGCCGCGGCGCCCCGTGGGAGACCCCGGCCCGGCGGGCGATCTCCCGCAACGACAGTGCCTGTACGCCCTCTTCGGTCAGCAGGTCGATACCGGCCTGCACCAAGCGGGCGCGCAGGCCCGCCTCTTGATCACTCATGGACACTGTCTACCGCATCGCGTAGACAGTGTCTACGCGGATGTTCCGCCCCCTTGGCCGCGAACGGCCGGCGGAGCCTCCCGGCCGAGGCGAGTCGCGGCACACGCAACGACGCCGGCCGCCGCGCCCCGTGGGGGCGAGCGCGGCGGCCGGCGAGTGGAGCTGAGGAAGTGAGGTGGTTACTCGACAACCTTCAGCAGCTTGTTGGGCGTACCCTCGCTCGGGTTCGTGATCTTGTCGGGCGTGGCACCGTCGGTCAGGGCCTTCGACACCTCGGCCGGCTTGGCGTCCTTGTGACCGGACAGGTAGACCGCGGCGGCACCGGCGACATGCGGCGTCGCCATGGACGTACCGGAGATGGTCTTGGTGGCGTCGTCGCCGGTGTTCCAGTCCGAGGTGATGTCGGAGCCGGGGGCGTAAAGGTCCACGACCTTGCCGAAGTTGGAGAAGTCGGACTGCTCGTCGTCCTTGGTGCTGGAGGCCACGGTGATGGCTTCCTTGACCCGCGACGGGGAGCCCTTGCCCGCGTCGGCGGCCTCGTTGCCCGCCGCGACGGCGAAGGTGACACCGGCGTCGATGGCCTTCTTCACGGCCGCGTCGAGGGCCTCGTCCACGCCGCCGCCGAGCGACATGTTGGCGACCGAGGGGCCCTTGTGGTTCTTGGTGACCCAGTCGATGCCCGCGACGACCTGCTCGGTGGTGCCGGAGCCCTGACCGTCCAGGACCTTCACGCCGACGATCTTGGCCTTCTTGGCGACGCCGTGCTCGGTACCGCCGATGGTGCCGGCGACGTGCGTGCCGTGGCCGTTGTCGTCCTCGGCCTTGTCGCTGCCGTCGACGGCGTTGAAGCCGTATGACGCCCGGCCGCCGAAGTCCTTGTGCTTGATGTGGACACCGGTGTCGATGACGTAGGCGGTGACGCCCTCGCCCGCGCTGTCGGGGTAGTTGTACTTCTTGTCGCCCTTGGTGTCCGCCTGGTCGATGCGGTCCAGGCCCCACGACGGCGGGTTGGCCTGGGCGGCGTCGATGTGGAACTTCTTGTTCTGGACGACCTTGTCGACGGCCGGGTCGGCCGCGAGCTGCTTGGCCTCGTCGGCGCTCAGGCCGGACGCCGAGAAGCCGTCGATGGCGGAGGAGTAGTTCCGCTTCACCTTGCCGCCGTACTTGGCGGCAAGGTCGCCGCTCTGCGCGGTACGGATCGACTTCTTCATCAGGACGATGTAGCTGCCGTTCACGGCGCCCTTGGCCTGGGCTCCGTAGATCTTGCCTTCAGCGGCCGGGGAGGCACCCGCGGTGACCGCGGTGACGGCGGCGATACCAGTGGCGGCAACAGCGGCGGATATCGCCGTGATGAGCCGCTTGTTGCTGGAACGCTTGTGAGCCATTGCGAGGATTCTCCTCGTTCGTGGTGTGGGGGGAAAGCGTTGCGCAATAGCCCGCGCAGACCGGAAGATCTACGTCGGGCTGGCTCGAAACCCTGTCTGATTGATGAGTTCAATTCAAGGCGAGCCGGGGCGTGTGAGATATGCAACAAGCCCCATGAAATAGGAAATGTTTCAGAAGTGGTCAAAGCGGTCCCGGAGTTGAACCGCAGGGGCTCAACTCCGTTTACGTGCAGGCAATAGAAGGTGATGCGGCAGTGAACGGGGGCCGGTGGAGGGGCACACGCAGCACCACACGCTCGGTCGCTGGAATGTGCCGGAGCGTGTTCAACACCCAATAAAAAATGCCCAGTTGGGGTCTGCCGGTGCGCTCGGAAACGCATGGAACGGCGCATGGAACGGCGGACTCCGACGAGGCCTGGTGGCCACCCCGTACGACACCGCGCGCTTCAGCGCTGAGAGCGGGCCAGAACCAGATTGCCGTCCTCGACGAGCCGCTTGCGCAGGGCATCCAGACCGATGGCGCCGCCGTAGTACTCCTGGAGGCCCGGAGTGGAAATCTTGTCCTTCCATTCCGGATATCCACGGACGGACCGGGCCGGGGCGGAATGCAGCGAGCCCGCCGGCGCGGTGCCCGTCGCCCCGTCATATCTGTCGGACCACAGCGCCGGGTCCTTGAGCGCTTCCTGACCCGTCGGCAGCAGCCAGTCCCCCAGGGCGAGCCGGACCATGTTCGGCGGGCTGAGAAAGAATGCGATGAAGGCCATCGCATTCCCCGGCAGGCCGTCCTGGGCCGGGGCCCGACCTGCGACACTGGTCGCGTACCGGCACCGCAGGAGGCACCCCGATGACCGAACCGAGCCCCGCCGCCTTCACGGAGGCGCGCGCCCGGGACGTGCTGGCCGCGGCCGGGCACCCCGGGGCGGCGGCCGATGCCGTGCTGCTCTCGCTCGGCGAGAACGCCGTCTTCGCCCTCGGCGACAACGGACCGGTCGTACGGGTGGGCCGCAGCGCCGAACTCCTGGAGCGGGCCGAGCGGGAGCTGGGGGTGGCGCAGTGGCTGGAAGCCGAGGGCGTGCCGGCCGTACGGGCCGCGGAGCCCGTGGCGACGCTGGCCGACGGGCATCCCGTGACCTACTGGCAGCGGCTCCCGGAGGCCGTCCGCCCTGCTGGTCCGGACGATCTCGCCGCGCTGCTGAAGCTCGTGCACGCGCTGCCGGAACCGCCGTTCGCCCTCCCCCGGCGCGAACTGCTCGGTGGCGTCGAGCGCTGGCTGCGGCTGGCCGGCGACGCCGTGTCGGCACCGGACGCGGAGTATCTGCGCGGACGGCGGGACGCCTTCGCGGCGGCCGCCACGGCGCTGGAACCCCATCTTCCGCGCGGCCCCATCCACGGTGACGCGCTGGCCCGCAACGTGCACATCGGGCCCGGCGGACCGGTGCTGGTCGACCTCGAAACCTTCTCCTCCGATCTGCGGGAACATGATCTGGTCGTGATGGCGCTGAGCCGCGACCGCTACGGCCTGCCCTCGGACACGTACGACACCTTTGTGTCCGTCTACGGCTGGGACGTACGGGACTGGGAGGGCTGCGCCGTGCTGCGCGGGTCCCGGGAGACGGCGAGCTGCGCCTGGGTGTCCCAGCACGCGCCCGGAAACCCGGCCGCGCTCAGGGAGTTCCGGCGCCGGATCGCCTCACTGCGCGAGAAGGACGCGACGGTGCGGTGGTATCCCTTCTGAGCGGGTCGGCCTGACTCGCCGGGCCCGCACGGCCCGGTCGGATCGCTGTCGCTCAGGCCCCGGCCTGGTACGGGATCAGCGGCCAGGCCGGCTCGACTATCGCCCGTGGGTCACCGGAGCGCCGCAAATACGCCTGGAACGAGGCGGCTTGTTCGGCGGCGGCCTGCTCCTGGAGGGTGTGCAGCGCGCGGGGTGACGGGACGGCGACGGCCGGGTACTTCTCCCCGATGCGCCGGGCGACCCCGGCCGCGGCCGCCGCGTCGGCGCCCGCTTCGTGTGCCCCGTCCAGCCGGACGCCGTAATGGCCGCAGAGGGCCTGGAGGGCACGCTTCCCCTTGCGGTAGCGGTCCACGTGCTTGTCCAGGACGAGGGGGTCGATGACCGGTGCGGGGTCGTGGCCGAGGCGTTCGGTCAGGGTCCGCAGGCCGTGGCGGCGGCATTCGCGGTCCAGGAGCGAGAGGTCATAGCGCGCGTTCATCACCACCAGGGGGATCTCCGCGCGCAGGGCTTCGGCCAGCGCCTCGGTGATTTCCTCTATCGCGGTCGCGGGCGGACGCCCGTGCTCCCGGACATATGCGGTGGAAATGCCGTGAATGGCCGCCGCCTCGTCGGGAATCGGCACCCCCGGATCGAGCAGCCAGGTCAGCGTCGCGGCCGGCCGGCCGTCCCCCTCCAGCCGGAGCAGCGCCGCGGTGACGATGCGGTCCTGCTCGACGTCGGTGCCCGTGGTCTCCAGGTCGAAACTGACCAGCAGCCCCTGATGCCAGCTCATGCCGAAACCTCGCTTCGCCCGGCCTCGCACTCGCTCGGCGCGCACCTCTCGATGATGAACTCGCTACGCTCGCTCATGCCGAAACCTCGCTTCGCCCGGCCTCGCACTCGCTCGGCGCGCACCTCTCGATGATGAACTCGCTACGCTCGCTCATGCCGAAACCTCGCTT
>NZ_JBHYPE010000007.1:0-78811 GCF_042746015.1 Streptomyces sp. NPDC058773 | reverse complement strand
CTTCGCCCGTCCCCACACGCGACCCGCGCACACCTCTCCATGACGAACCCCCGGCCCCGGGCCGGGGGAATCCCCGTGCTGCGCTTGCTCATGCGGTCTCCTTCGGTGGTACTTCCCCCGTTGCCCGCCCACTCTCGCACGCACCACTGACAATCGGCCGGGCCGCCCGGTCCGGCGCCCCCGCCGGCCACCGGCGGGCCGCCCCGGTCAGGAAACCGGCCGCGAATCCGCCCACATGCTCTCGAATTCCTCCCGGTAGGTCTCGAAGAGGCCGTTGTCGCCGTCGCGGGTGTCCCGGGCGTCCTGACGGACGACCTCCCGGCCGCCGCCGCGGAGGACGAGGACGGGGGATTCCATCCCGCGGCTCTTGCGGAGGTAGGGCTGGACGACGGCCACCCCGTCGGGACCGTCGCCGTCGACGAGGTAGGCGGTGAAGCGCGGCGTCTCGTCGAAGACCTGGATCTCGAAGGCGCCGGGGTCGCGCAGCCGGGCCCGCACCCGCCGCATATGGAGGATGTTCATCTCGATGGAGCGGCTCATCTCGCCCTTCTTCAGGCCGATCTCACGCTCCCGGCGGCGGACCGCGCTGCTGGCCGGGTTGAGGAAGAGCAGCCGGACGCGGCAGCCGGATTCGGCGAGCCGGACCAGCCGGCGGCCCGAGTAGTTCTGGACCAGGAGGTTGAGCCCTATGCCCACGGCGTCGAGGCGGCGGGCGTCGCCGAAGAGGTCCTCGGCGGGTAGCTGGCGCTGCAGGCGCACCCGGTCGGAGTGCACCCCGATGACATCGGCGTAGCGGTCGCCGACCAGGTCCTCCACCGCGTCGATGGGCAGCCGTCCGGAGATCCGGCTGCCGACGCCGGAGCCGAGGATGTCCAGGAGGCGGGCGGAGGCGCGCTCGGCCTGGGCGAGGACCGTCTCGGACAGGGCGCGGTTGCGGGAGACGATGTTGCGGGCGACCTCCAGCTCGTCGAGGGCCAGCTCGACATCGCGGCGGTCGTCGAAGTACGGCTCGAAGCAGGGCCAGTGCTGGACCATCAGTTCGCGGAGTTGCGGCAGCGTCAGAAAGCTGACGATGTTGTCGTCGGCGGGGTCGAGGAGGTAGCCCTTGCGGCGGCTGACCTCGCGGACGGCGACCGCGCGCTGCACCCACTCCTGACCGGCGGGTCCGGCCGCCGCGACCACCCATTCGTCGCCGTGCACCGGCTCGTAGATGGGCCGCAGGACGGCGGCGACGACGGCCCGCAGCCGCTGCTCGACGAGATTCAGCCAGATGTAGGCGCGGCCGGCCCGGCGGGCGCGGGTGCGCACCTCGCTCCAGGCGTCGGTGCCCCAGTCCAGCTCCGCACCGATCTCCAGCGGTCGTGCCAGGGACACCGCGCCGGGCGGTGCGTCGACGGAGCCGCCCTCATGGCCCTCATGACTCTCGTCACCAGGGGGCAACTCCAGCCCGCCGCTCACCTGCCACCGCCTTCCGAACCCCCGTGCCAACGATCAAGGCAGACTACTGCGGTGCGGGAGACGGTGCAGCAGGATGGATCGAGTCGGTTACCAACTCCCCTTGTCCATACTGCCCGTTGTCTCCCGGCGGCGGGGGCGGAGTGAGCGGATTCATAGCGGTGGCACCGCCCGGGGCGGGCGGGCGGCCCGGCCGGTGCACGGGCGCCGGCTCCCCGCCCTCTTCCGTGGCGATGCGGTGGCAACCGATGGTGACCCACGCGATGGGGTGTTTCCGCGGCCGGCCGTTGACCCGGACGACGGTTCCGGCGCCGGCGCGGGCGCCACGGTTGGCCGGGTTACCGCTGGTGAACTGCTCACATTTGCTGTACTCGGGGGAATACGTGCCATGTGTGGTGTATTTGTGCCCGGCCCGCCCCGGTCGCCGACGGAGCGGGGGTGAGCGCGGGTGACCGGCACCCCGGCTTCCCGCCGGCCCGTCGGCCCGTCGGCCGTCCGGCAGGCCGGCCGGTAGGACGATCCGACATCGGGACAGTTGCCACCATTCAGCGGCAATCTCGGGGAAAACCCTTGGTGGGCGACACCTCGCGACAGATGGGGGGAAGTATTTCGAACCGTTCCGCGGAGGTGTGCCGTGGAGTCGCCGCAGCGCCCGACGAGAAAGTGGAAGAGTCTACGCATGCAGGTCTGGCCGGGACAGATGTATCCGCTGGGTGCCACCTATGACGGGGCGGGCACCAACTTCGCGGTGTTCTCCGAAGCCGCGAAGCGCATCGAACTGTGTCTGCTGCACGACGACGGTTCGGAGACCGCCGTCGAGCTGCGCGAGAGCGACGCCTTTGTGCGGCACGCGTACCTTCCGGGGGTGATGCCCGGGCAGCGTTACGGCTTCCGGGCGCACGGCCCGTACGAGCCGGAGCGGGGGCAGCGCTGCAATTCGGCGAAGCTGCTGCTCGACCCGTACGCCCGCGCCATGAGCGGCCGGATCGACTGGAACGAGGCCGTCTACGGCTACCACTTCGGGCGCCCCGAGGTCCGCAACGACCTGGACTCGGCGCCGCACACCATGGCGTCGGTGGTGGTCAATCCGTACTTCGACTGGGGCGACGACCGTCCGCCGCGCACCGCGTACCACGAGACGGTGCTCTACGAGGCCCATGTGAAGGGTCTGACGATGCGCCATCCGGAGCTCCCCGAGGAGCTGCGCGGCACCTACGCCGCGCTGGCGCACCCGGCGATCATCGACCACCTGACCGCGCTCGGGGTGACCGCCCTGGAGCTGATGCCGGTGCACCAGTTCGTGCAGGACCACCGGCTGGTGGACGCGGGGCTGACGAACTACTGGGGCTACAACACCATCGGCTTCTTCGCCCCGCACAACGCCTATGCGTCCTGGGGCGACCGCGGGCAGCAGGTGCTGGAGTTCAAGACGGCGGTGCGGGCACTGCACCGGGCGGGGATCGAGGTGATCCTCGACGTCGTCTACAACCACACGGCCGAGGGCAGTCATCTGGGGCCGACGCTGTCGTTCCGGGGGCTGGACAACGCCTCCTACTACCGGCTGTCGGAGGACCGGCAGTACTACATGGACACCACGGGCACCGGGAACTCGCTGCTGATGCGCAGCCCGCATGTGCTCCAGCTGGTGATGGACTCGCTGCGCTACTGGGTGCAGGAGATGCATGTGGACGGCTTCCGCTTCGATCTGGCGGCGACGCTGGCCCGGCAGTTCCACGAGGTGGACCGGCTGTCGTCGTTCTTCGATCTGGTCCATCAGGACCCGGTGGTCAGTCAGGTGAAGCTGATCGCCGAGCCCTGGGACGTCGGGGAGGGCGGTTATCAGGTGGGGAACTTCCCGCCGCTGTGGACCGAGTGGAACGGGAAGTACCGGGACACCGTGCGGGACCTGTGGCGGGGCGAGCCGCGCACCCTGGCGGAGTTCGGGTCCCGGCTGACGGGTTCGTCGGACCTCTACCAGGCGGACGGGCGGCGCCCGCTGGCCTCGGTGAACTTCGTGACCTGCCATGACGGCTTCACCCTGCACGACCTCGTCGCGTACAACGACAAGCACAACGAGGCCAACGGCGAGGACAACCGGGACGGTGAGCGCCACAACCGGTCCTGGAACTGCGGCGCCGAGGGGCCGACCGACGATCCGGGGGTGCGGCGGCTGCGGGCCCGGCAGATGCGCAACTTCATCGCCACGCTGATGCTGTCGCAGGGCGTGCCGATGCTCAGCCACGGGGACGAGTTCGGGCGCAGCCAGGGCGGCAACAACAACGCGTACTGCCAGGACAACGAGCTGTCGTGGGTGCGCTGGCCGGAGCCGGGCCGGGGGTCCGGCGGCGGGGCGACGGCGGGCGGGTCCGCCGAGGAGGAGGCCGGTGCGGACGGTCCGGCGGGCGCCGGTGGGGCGGACCGGGAGGACGAGGAGCAGCGGGCGCTGCTGGCGTTCGTCCGGCAGATGGTGTGGCTGCGGCGCGACCACCCGGTCTTCCGGCGGCGCCGGTTCTTCCAGGGGCAGCCGATGGAGGGCGCCGGCGACGAGCTGTCCGACATCGCGTGGTTCACGGCCGGCGGGGCGGAGATGGGGCCGCGCGACTGGGACTCGGTGCACGACACATCGCTGACGGTCTTCCTCAACGGCAGCTCGATCCCCGAGCCGGGGCCGCGCGGCGAGACGGTCACCGACGACTCGTTCCTGCTGATGTTCAACGCCCACGACCAGGAGAAGGAGTTCATGGTTCCGGAGCACCTGGGCCGGCAGTGGCAGGTGGTGGTGGACACCGACCGGCCGCAGGCGGTGGCGGACGGCGGCGGCGCCAAGGTCAAGGCCGGCGACCGGCTGACGCTCACCGGCCGGAGCCTGAAGGTGCTGCAGCGGCCGGCGTGAGCGCGGCGGACGGCCGGTCCGTGCGCCGGGCCTTCGGGGCGGGGCCGCGGAGCGGCGCACACCGCGGGCCGGACATCCGAACGCCCGCGCCCCCTGCGCCCACTCCGTCGGAGGAAACCGCCGCCCCCATGCGGGAGGGAGCCGTCAGCGGGGTACGGGTGTTCCCATGACGCAGCCCTCGAGTCCGTCGCCGACCGCCACCTACCGGCTGCAGCTCCAGCCGGACTTCCCGTTCGCCGCCGCCGAGCGGGCCGTCCCGCATCTGGCCGCGCTCGGCGTCTCCCATCTGCACCTCTCGCCGGTCCTGGAGGCGGAGCCGGGCTCCACCCACGGCTACGACGTGGTCGATCACACGGCCGTACGGGCCGAGCTGGGCGGTGAGCCGGGGCTGCGGGCGCTGGCGGCGACGGCCCGCGCGCACGGCCTCGGGCTGGTCGTCGACCTGGTGCCGAATCACATGGCGGTGCCGGAGCCGCTGTCGCTGAACGGGCCGCTGTGGCAGGTGCTGCGCGACGGCCCGGCGTCCCCGTACGCACGGTGGTTCGACATCGACTGGGGTGCCGGGCACGGCGGCCGGCTGCTGCTGCCGGTGCTCGGCGGCCGGATCGGCGACGAAATGCGGCACTTCCGCGTCGAGGGCGATGTGCTGCGCTACCACGGGCATGCCTTCCCGCTGCGCCCCGGGACGGAGCAGCTGCCGCCGGCCCGTCTCCTGGAGGCCCAGTGGTACCGCCTCGCCTGGTGGCGGCTGGCCCGCAGTGAGCTGAACTACCGCCGCTTCTTCACCATTTCGGAGCTGATCGGGGTGCGCGTCGAGGACCCCGAGGTGTTCGAGGCGACCCATGGCACGGTGCTGCGGCTGATCCGGGAGGGCGTCATCGACGGGCTGCGCATCGACCACCCGGACGGCCTGGTGGACCCCGGCGGCTATCTGGCCCGGCTGCACGAGCGGACCGGCGGCCGCTGGACGGTGGTGGAGAAGATCCTCAGCGGTGCCGAGCGGCTCCCGGACAGCTGGGCCTGCGCGGGCACCACCGGCTATGACGCCCTGCGGCACATCGACGGGCTGTTCGTCTGCCCGCAGGGCGCCGGGCGGCTCTTCTCCCACTACCGGGACTTCGTCACCCCGCTCGCCGACGAGGGCGGCGACTGGGAGGAGACGGTGCGCCGCGCCGCCTATGAGGTCGTCACCCACGATCTGGCCGCGGAGATCGAGCGGCTGGTGCGGACCGCGGCGCGGATCAGCGCCCGCGCCCCCGAGCCCGGTGACCATGCGACCTGGGCGCTGCGCCACGCCCTCCGTGAGCTGCTGGTGCGGCTGCCGGTCTACCGCCCCTATGCCGCCGATCCGACCCGGGCCGGGCAGGACGCGGAGATGCTGGAGGCGGCGGCGGAGCAGGCACGGACCGCCTTCCGGGTACCCGAGGAGGCGCGGGCGGTGGATCTGCTGCGCGATCTGGCGCTCGGCCGGCTGACCGACGCCCCGGAACACGACGGCACGGACTGCGCCGACTTCTCCGCGCGGTTCGCCCAGACCGCGTCCGCACTGCACGCCAAATCCGTCGAGGACACCGCCTTCTACCGCTATCCGGTGCTGCTGTCGGCGTGTGAGGTCGGCGGCGATCCTGGGGAGCCGGCGCTCGCCCCGGAGGCGTTCCATGCGTACTGCGCCCGGCTGCAGCGGGATTGGCCGCTGGCCGGCACGGTGCTCTCCACCCACGACACCAAGCGCAGCGCCGACGTCCGGGCGCGGATCGCGGTGCTGTCGGAGTGCCCGGACCGGTGGCGGGACGTGCTCGGCGCGATGGCCGACGACGCGGTGTGCGGCCGCACGGCGGGCGGGCCGGACGGCATCGGCCCGGCGGACCCGATGGTGTCGTGGCTGGCCTGGCAGACCGCGTTCGGCCTGGGGGCGGCCGGCGACGGCGACGCGGCGGAGCGGGTGGTGCCCGCCGTCCTCAAGGCCGCCCGGGAGGCCGGGCTGCGCACCTCGTGGACGGAGCGGAACGCGGTCTACGAGGAGACGGTCGAGGAGTTCGTCCGCTACGGGCCCTGCGGTCCCACGGCCGCGCCGCTCACCGCGCTGGACGAGGAGCTGGCCCCCTTCGTCCGCGCCAATGTGCTGGGCGCGGCGCTGCTGCAGCTCACCATGCCGGGCGTCCCCGACCTCTACCAGGGCACCGAACGCGGCTATACCGCGCTGGTCGACCCGGACAACCGGCGGCCGGCCGCCTTCCGTCCCGAGCTGCTCGACGAGCTGGACGGCGGGAGCCCGCCGCGCGATCTGTCCGGCGAGAAGCTCCGGCTGACCGCCGCGGCGCTGCGGCTGCGGCGGGACCGTCCGCAGTGGTTCGGCGCCGCGGCGTCGTACGAGCCGGTGTACGGGGAGGGCCCGGCGGCCGAGCACTGTGTGGCGTTCTGCCGCAGCGGACGGGTGCTGACGGTGGTGACCCGGCTGTCGCTGCGGCTGGTGGAGACCGGCGGCTGGTGGGACACCCGGCTGCGGCTGCCGCCGGACGGCCCCTGGTGCGAGCGGCTGACCGGGCGCGAGCTGCCGGGCGGTGCGGTGGTGCGGCTGAGCGAGCTGCTGGCGGAGTCACCGGTGGCACTGCTCGTCCGCGAGTGACGCGCCATCAGTCCTGTGAGTCCGGGTCCGGGTCCTGGTGGACGCTGCCCGCCGTCCGCAGCAGTTCGGTGAACTCCGCGGCCGCGCCGGTCGGTTCGCCCCGGGAGAAGACCGTGATGTCGCGGCGCCAGGGCGGGTCGGTGGGCACCGCCGCGCAGTCCACACCACGCAGTTCATGGGCCGCGGTGCAGATCGGCGACCCCGCGGGCCATGTGGTCGTCCAACTCGTCGCTGGTGGCGTACTCGTGGAGCACCAGCCGGACCCCCGGACGCGTGCGGGCCCAGCGGGCGCAGACCTCGGGGAGCACCCCGACCGCGTGCGTGTGCACCGTCGCGATATGCAGTTCGCCGCTCTCCGCGCCGCCCGCCGCGAGGGCGGCGTCGGCGGGCCTGGCGGGCGCTGCGGACGGCGAGTTGGGCGTGCGGGAAGTAGGCGCGGCCCATCGCGGTCAGCCGCACCCCGCGGGTCATCCGCTCCAGCAGCGGCCCGCCGACCGTCCGCTCCAGCGCCTTGATCTGGTGGGACAGCGCGGACTGGGTGACGTGCAGCGTCTCGGCGGCGCGGGTGAAGGACTCCTGCTCGATCACCGCGACGAGGTACTCCATCTGCCGCAGACTCATGCCCGCCCCTCCCCGTGCAGCGGGGCGTCAAGGCCACCGTCGACTCCCTGGACTGGCCCGCCCTGGTGGCCACCCGCGACAGCATCGTGGAGCGCAACCACCGGGGCGTGGCCGGGCACTTGCGGACGGCGGGGGTGCGGGTCGTCCGGGGCACGGCGCGGCTGACCGGGCCCCGTACCGTCCGTATCGAGGGCGCCGGGGAGTTCACCGCCCGGCGCGGCATCGTGCTGGCCACCGGCTCCCGGCCGCGGCTGCTGCCGGGGCTGGCCACGGACGGCCGACGGGTGGTGACCAGCGACGACGCGCTGTTCGCGGCCGGCCTTCCGGCGTCCGTGCTGGTCCTGGGCGGCGGTGCGATCGGCGTCGAGTATGCGTCCTTCCACCGTTCCATGGGGGCGGAGGTGACCCTGGTCGAGGCGGCCGGACGGCTGCTCCCGATGGAGGACGAGGACGTCGGCCGCCATCTGGCGCGCGGGCTGAAGAAGCGCGGTATCACGGTCCGTACGGGCTCGGCGCTGACCGGCACCGAGCTGCTGCCGGACGGGGTGCGGGCCACCGTGCGCACCGCGAAGGGCCAGGAGCTGGTGATCGAGGCCGAGCGGCTGCTGGTCGCGGTGGGGCGGGTCCCGGTGACGGACGGGCTGGACCTGGCGGCGGCCGGACTGACGGCGGACGAGCGGGGGTTCGTCGCGCCGGCCGACTGGTCACGGCTGGAGACCGCCGTACCGGGCATCCATGTGGTCGGGGATCTGCTGCCGCCGCCGTCGCCGGGGCTGGCCCATGCGTCGTTCGCGGAGGGCCTGTTGGTGGCCGAGACGCTGGCGGGCCTGCCGTCGCCGGCGGTGGACTACGCGGCCGTGCCGCGGGTGACGTACTCCTCGCCGCAGACCGCGTCGGTCGGCCGGACCGAGGCCGAGGCGCGCGCCCAGGGCCTGGACATCAAGGTGAACACCCTGCCGCTGGCCGCCACCGCCAAGGGCATGGTGCACGGGCAGGGCGGCATGGTGAAGGTGATCGCGGCGGCGGACGGTACGGGCGGCGAGGGGGGTCTTCCCCGCGCATGGGGGTCCCCCCGTTCGAACGAAGTGGAGAGTGGCGGAGGAGTGGAGGGCCTGGGGAAGGCCGGCACGGTGCTCGGCGTCCATCTCGTCGGACCGCATGTCTCGGAGATGATCGCGGAGAGCCAGCTGATCGTGGGCTGGGACGCCGAACCGGCCGATGTCGCCCGGCACATCCATGCCCATCCGACGCTGTCGGAGGCGGTCGGCGAGACCTTTCTGACGCTGGCGGGGCGGGGGCTGCACCAGCACTGAGCGGGCGGGGGCGGGCGCACGGGGACGGTGGCGGGTCCGGGCCGCAGGCCCCCGGGCCTGCCCCAGCCGGAGGTCCCGGCCGCCCCCTCAGCGCTCCGTCAGGACGTAGTCGACCTGGCCGAAAGTGATGTGGTCGCCGGGGCCGACCGGCACCTCGCCCACCACGCGGCGGCCGTTGACACAGGTGCCGTTGGTCGAGCCGAGGTCGCGCAGCACCCAGCCCTTGCCGGCGCTGCGGAGTTCGGCATGGGCGCGGGAGACCGTGTCGTGGTTGAGGCGCAGACCGACCCCGGGGGCCCGCCCTATCAGCAGCGGGAACGGGCCCGGCTCGGGCAGCAGCAGCTTCGGCAGTCGCTCGGTGCGCCAGGCGCGGCGTACCCGGAGGTGGAAGGCCGACGCCCGGCCCACCATCCGCAGCAGTGTGCCCTGGACCTTGCCCCGGTCGGCCAAGTCGGCGGTGACCAGGTCGAGTTCGGACTGCTGCTGGGCGGTCAGAACGAGTTCCAGGCGCCGCAGGAAGGTGTCCTGGGACAGCCGTCCCTGCGCCGCGCCGTCGCGCAGCAGATCGAGGGCGCGTTCCCGGTCGGCATCCGACGGACGCGCAGGGCGCGCAGGGAACTCGAGCGAAGTCATGCCGTGATTCTCCGGCCACCGCGTGCCGCTGTCCAGGCGATGTGGGTGCGGGGAACACCACGGCAGGACCCGCGGGGTCGCCGGAACGGCGCAGCGCATGGCGCGATGTCGGTCCGTATCGTCACGTCGGGGTGTCGGCGGGAGCGGTGGCGTGCTTTCGTCGGGGGCACCGGGACCGAACGAAGGAGGACGGCCGTGCTGTTCGAGGTGTGGGCGCCGGAGGCCGGGCGGGTCGCGCTCCAGTGGGCGGGGGACCGGGCGGCCGAACCGGCGGTCCCGTTGGAGCGTGACCCCGGCCGCGCGGGCTGGTGGCGCGTCGAGGCGCCGGCCCGCGACGGGGACCGGTACGCCTTCCGGCTGGACGGCGGGCCGCCGCTGCCCGATCCGCGGGCCGCGCGACTGCCGGAGGGCCCCGGCGGGCCCGGCGCGGTCGTCGTGCACGACCGGTTCGAGTGGCGGCACCCGTGGCCCGGCCGCCCGCTGCCCGGCGCGGTCCTCTACGAACTGCACATCGGGACCTACACCCCCGAGGGCACCTTCGACGCCGCCGCCGCGCGGCTGCGCCACCTCGCCGACCTGGGCGTCACCCATCTCTCCCTGATGCCGGTCTGCCCGTTCCCCGGCACCCATGGGTGGGGGTATGACGGGGTCGCCCCCTGGGCGGTGCACGAACCGTACGGCGGGCCGGACGGGCTCAAGCGGTTCGTGGACGCGGCACACGGGCACGGGCTCGGGGTCCTGCTCGACGTGGTGCACAACCACCTCGGGCCGTCCGGCAACCATCTCCCGGCGTTCGGGCCGTACTTCACCGACACCCATCACACCCCGTGGGGCGCGGCGGTCAATCTCGACGCCCCCGGTTCCGACGAGGTGCGCGGCTACTTCATCGGCAGTGCGCTCGCCTGGCTGCGCGACTACCGGCTCGACGGGCTGCGGCTGGACGCCGTGCACGCCCTCCACGACGACCGCTCCCCGCACTTCCTGGCCGAACTCTCCGCCGCCGTCGACGCGCTGGCCGGACAACTGGGCCGCCCGCTCTTCCTGGTCGCCGAGTCCGATCTCAACGATCCGCGCACCACCGCGCCCAGGGCGGACGGCGGGCACGGTCTGCACGCGCAGTGGAACGACGACTTCCACCACGCCCTGCACACCGCGCTCACCGGCGAATCCCAGGGCTACTACAGCGACTTCGCGCGGGCCCCGCTCGCCGCCCTCGCCAAGACGCTGACCGGCGGCTTCTTCCACGACGGTACGTACTCCGCGTTCCGCGGCCGGAAGCACGGCGCACCGCTCGACCTGCGGGTGACCCCCGCGTACCGGCTGCTGGCCTACGCCCAGACGCACGACCAGATCGGCAACCGTGCGCTCGGCGACCGGCTCGCCGCCGAGCTCTCCCCCGGTCTGCTCGCCTGCTCCGCCGCGCTGGTGCTGTGCGCGCCGTTCACCCCGATGCTGTTCATGGGCGAGGAGTGGGGCGCGACCACCCCGTGGCAGTACTTCACCGACCACCCGGACCCGGAGCTGGCGGAGGCGGTGCGGCAGGGGCGGTGGCGCGAGTTCGCCGCGCACGAGTGGACCGGGGACGCCGCCGACTGGCCCGATCCGCAGGACCCGGCGACCCGCGACCGCTGCGTCCTGGACTGGACCGAACCGGCCCGGGAACCGCACACCGCGCTGCTCGCCTGGCACCGCACGCTGCTGGCGCTGCGCCATGAGCTGCCTCCGCTGACCGACCCGGACCCGCGGCACACCGCCGTCCACTACGACGAGGAGGCCCGATGGGTCCTGCTGCGGCGCGGCCCGCTGCGGGTGGCGGTCAATCTCGCGCCCGACACCGCGGCCGTCGTGCCGGTCGCCGACGGCAACGGCACGGCCGGGCTGCAGGCGCTGGCGGGCTGGCCCCGGGCGTCGCTGCCCGGTGCCGACGGGATGCTGCGGCTGCCACCGGAGTCGGCGGTCGTCCTCGGGCCGTAGGGCGAAGGCGCTGCGTTACGGTGCGAGCCGACTTCTCACCGTTGGGCTTTCCGCCTCGCCAACCAGCTTCCCCCGGGTCCCGATGACACGGGGAAGGCGGAAGTCACTCATCACATCCTGACAAGGGTGTTCTGTGATGGTGACGTCGTGCGTCAGCAGCCCTTCGGGTTCCTTTCCGGTCCCGGGTGTACCGCCGGGGACCGTGTTCGTGCGTGAACACCGCTCCGGCCTCAGCAGCCCGGTCCGCGTCCTCACCAGCAGAACCGGTTCCCTCAGGGAGTTTCCGGAAGCCGATGATGAGCAGACCCGGCAGCAGGCTCCAGGCGCTGCCGGCGGGCCCGGCCATGGAGAGCAGTACCAGCAGCCCGACGGCCAGCAGCGTCGTTCGCGCCGCTGCAGCAGGTCACCACGGACGGCGTGGACGCGTGCGCCCTGGCCCTGGTGGCCGCCGCGGCACTCTGCTTCCTGTTCGGCCCGCGGAGGACGCCGGCCGCCGAGCCGGGCCGGAAGCGGCACGCCGTCACCGCACCGCAGGAGTGACCCGGTGAGGACGGGGGTCGCGGCCGGGTGGCCGCGGCCCCGTCGGGCTCCTGACAAGGCCGGCCCGCGACGCCCCGGAGCCGGCCAGGTCGCCGCCCCCGGGATTCCCGGGCCGCCGCGTCAGTGCGCGAACTCCGAGACGAACGCCGCGCAGAAGGCCTCCAGATCGGCCGGCTTCCGGCTGGTGATCAGGGTGTTCGGGCCGGCGGTGCAGATCGCGACCTGCTCGTCGACCCAGGTGCCGCCCGCGTTGCGGATGTCGGTCCGCAGGCTCGGCCAGGACGTCAGCGTGCGGCCCCGCACCACATCGGCCTCGATCAGCGTCCACGGTGCGTGGCAGATCGCGGCCACCGGCTTTCCGGCGTCGAAGAAGGACTTGATGAACGCCACGGCCCGCCGGTCCAGCCGCAGCGCGTCCGGGTTGGCCACCCCGCCGGGCAGCACCAGGCCGTCGAAGTCCGCCGCGGTGGCCTCGTCCACCGTCAGATCGACGGGGAAGGTGTCCGCCTTGTCCAGGTGGTGGAACGCCTGCACCTTGCCCGCCTTGGTGGAGACCAGGGTCGGGCCGCCGCCCGCGTCGGTCACCGCCCGCCACGGCCGGGTCAGCTCGACCTCTTCGGTGCCGTCGGGCGCCACCAGAAACGCCGCCTGCATACCGAGCTCACGTCCCTTCGTCGGGTCGAGAAGCGGGGCGGGTCCCCCACTCCCACACCTCTCGACCATAACGGCGCACCGGCCCCGCGCTCATCCGCTGGGCGAGGCGCCCGTCCCGGGCCCTCCGGAGCCGGCGCGCTCTCCCCGCCCGCCGGACGAAGCTGCTGGTCACACCCCCTGGACCGGCGCCCGAGTGTCCACCGCGGGCCGCTCTGCAGGACACTGTGTCCATGCCCCTGCGCCTCTCCGACCTGCTGGCCCGGCCCGACCTCCGGCTGTCGGCCGGCTACGACGTGCCGCCGCGGCTGCTGGCCCGCACGGTCGAGGCGGCGACGGTCTCGGATCTGCCGTCGCCGGGAAAGTGGCTCCAGGGCGGCGAACTCCTCATGACCATCGGTCTGTTGCTGCCCGAGGAGCCGGCCGCGTGCCGGGCGTACGTGCGGGACGTGGCCGAGGGCGGCGCGGCCTGTCTGGCGCTCGGGCTGGGGCAGGGGCTGCCGTACCAGCAGGCGCCGGAGCCGCTGGTGACCGCGGCCGAGGAGGCCGGTCTGCCGCTGCTGACGGTGCCGGACGGGGTGCCGTTCATCGCCGTCACCAAGGCGGTCTTCGACGCGCGGGCCGAGGAACAGCGCGAGCTGCTGCAGCGGGCGTTCGCGACCCAGCGGCGGCTGACGGCCGCCGCGGCGGCGGGCGACGGGCTGCGGCCGATGCTGGCGGAGTGGACGGCCGCCACCGGCGTCGGCGCGGCGGTGTTCGATCCGCTGGGGCGGCTGCTCGCGGCGGACGAGCGGGCACCGCGGACGCCCCCGGACGGTGCGCTCGACCTGCTCGGACGGGTCACCGCCCGCGGGCTGCGCGGCAGCGCGTCCAGCACGGCCGCCGGGCAGCAGCTGGAGGTGCAGCCGCTGGGGGCGCGCCGGCTGCGGGGGCTGCTGCTGCTCACCGGCCGCCCGGACGACGCGGCCCGTTCGGTCGTCCCCGGGCTGGTCTCCCTGCTGTCCCTGGAGCTGGAGCGCCGCCATCTGCGCGACGAGCCGGAGCGCCGCCGCAGGTCGGAGCTGCTCTCGGAGCTGCTGGCGGACCAGGACCCGGCCGCCGAGCGGGCCCGGGACATGCTGCGCTCGGTGGGGCTGACGGCCGAGCGGGTGCGGGGCGTCGTGGTGGCGGCGGGGGACGGTGCGGACGGTCGTACGGCCTCCGTCGCGCCGGGGGACGGGACCGGGGCCGGGACGGCCGACGGCGCGGCGCAGGAGGTGGCCGCCGATCTGGCGCTGGCGATGCCCGGCGGCCTGGTCCGGGTCGTGGGCGGGCCGCCGGACGCGGTCATCGAGGCCGTGGTCGGCGAGGACCTGGACATCCGCGATGTGCTCGCCCGCTTCGCGCCGCGCCGCCCGGCCGGCATCGGTCCGGCCACCGCTCCCGAGACGGTCCGGGTCTCCCTGCACCAGGCGACCGGCCTGCTCGCCGTCAGCCGGGCGAGCGGGGAGCCCGTGGAGGCCCGGCAGAGCCAGGCCAGCCGGCTGCTGCTCGGCCTCGGCGACCGCCGTACGCTGCACGGCTACGCCGACACCGTGCTCGGTCCGCTCGATCTGGCGGACCACGGCGAGGAGTTGCTCGACACCCTCGCGGCCTGGCTGGAGTCGGGCGGCGCCTGGGACGCCACCAGCCGTCGGCTCGGCGTCCACCGGCACACCGTACGCAACCGTCTCGACAAGGCCATGGACCTCACCGGGCGCCGCCTCGACGACCCCGATGACCGCTTCGACCTGTGGCTGGCCACCCGTATCCGCCGCGGCGACTCCCCCGTCACCGGGCCCGGCGGCCGGGCGGAGCCACCGCCGCCAGGCCGGTGACGCACCGCCCCGCCGCCCGGTCCGCGCTTCACTCTCGCGCCCGCACCGTCTTTACTTCGATGATGAGCTACGAGATCCGCGCCCACGCTCCCGGCACCGCCGCACCCGCCGCCGGCCCCTCCCCCGGCGGCGGACCCGGCAGACTGGTGGCCGTCAGCGATCTGCACGTCCGCTACAAGGAGAACCGCGGCATCGTCGAGGGCTTACGCCCCGAGTCCGACGACGACTGGCTGCTGGTCGCCGGTGACGTCGGGGAGTTCGTCTCCGACATCCGCTGGGCGCTGTCGCTGCTCAGCAGCCGGTTCGCCAAGGTGGTGTGGGTGCCCGGCAATCACGAGCTGTGGACCCCGGCGCAGGATCCGGTGCAGCTGCGCGGTGTGGAGCGCTATGCGCATCTGGTGGACATCTGCCGGGAGTTGGGCGTCCTCACGCCCGAGGACCCGTATCCGGTCTGGGAGGGCGCCGACGGCCCGGCCGTCATCGCACCGCTCTTCCTCCTCTACGACTACACCTTCCGGCAGCCGGGGACGACCTCCAAGGAAGAGGCGCTGGCGCGGGCCGAGAAGGCCGGAGTGGTGTGCACCGACGAGCACTTCCTGCACCCCGACCCGTATCCGACGCGGGAGGCGTGGTGCCGGGCGCGGGTGGCCGCCACGGAGGCCCGGCTCGCGGCCGTTCCGGAGGAGTTGCCGACCGTGCTCATCAACCACTGGCCGGTGGTGCGCGAGCCCACCCGGCCGCTGTGGTACCCGGATTTCGCGCTGTGGTGCGGTACGGAGACGACCGCCGACTGGCCGCGCCGCTTCCGTGCCGCCACCGTGGTCTACGGTCACCTCCACATCCCGCGGCTGCTGATGCTGGACGGCGTACCGCATCAGGAGGTGTCGCTCGGCTATCCGCGGGAATGGCAGCGCCGTTCCGCCCCGCCGGGCCGCCCGGTCCAGATCCTTCCGCTGCCGGCCACGGCCGGCTCCGGCACCCCCGGGAGCCCCGCATGATCGACAAACTGCTGCCCGCCCCGGTCCGGACCGCCGAGGCCTTCGACGACGCACCGCTGTCCGAGATGTTCCCCGAGGAGTGGGCGCAGGTGGCCAACGCCGTGCCCAAGCGGCAGTTGGAGTTCGGCACCGTACGCCGCTGCGCCCGCCGGGCACTGGCCGAACTGGGCTTCGCCCCCGCGCCGTTGCTCCCCGGTCCGAAGCGGGAACCGCAGTGGCCGGCCGGCGTCGTCGGCGCCATGACGCACTGCACCGGATACCGCGCCGCGGCGGTGGCCCGCGCGTCGGAGGTACGGGCGATCGGCCTGGACGCGGAGCCGCATCTCCCCCTGGACGACCCCGGGGTGGTCGACCTGGTCACCCTCCCCGAGGAACGCACCGAGCTGCGCCGGCTGGCCGCCCTGGAGCCCGAAGTCTGCTGGGACCGCCTGGTGTTCAGCGCCAAGGAGAGCGTGTACAAGGCCTGGTTCCCGCTCACCCGGCGCTGGCTCGACTTCGAGGAGGCGCTGCTCACCCTCGACCCGACGAACGCCACCTTCACCGCGCAACTCCTCGTCCCCGGCCCCGTGGTCAACGGCACGGAACTCACCGCGTTCCACGGCCGGTGGCTCATCGGGTCGGGGCTGATGGTGACGGCGATCGTGGTGCCGGGGTGACGGGCAGGTCCAAGGGAGCGGTCGTTCCCACTGCAGCCCCGTGCCACACCGGACGCCGAAACCGGCCGGGTCGTGCGATATTTTCATGACCCGTCAGGACGTTGAAGGGTCAGTTGCCCACTCATGCAAGAGCAATTCCAGACCGTCGGTGGGTCAGCACCGTCCGATAGCGAACTGGTCCGGCGCATCCGTGCGGCGGGCCGGACCGGCGGCCGGGTGGCGGACGCCCCGCCGGGTGCACCGGCTGCGGCCGACCCGGCCCGGGTCGGCGAGAAGGCCCTCCACGAGTTCCACGAGCGGCACTACGCGGCCGTTCTGGCCCACGCCCGTGACTGCTGCCGCTCCTCCCAGGCCGCGGCGGATCTGGCGAAGGAATCCATCAACAGCGTCCTGCACTCCCCCGCTCCGGACGAGGGCGCCGATCCGGCCTGGCGGGACAGACTGCTGGCGGCGGTGCGCGAGACCGCCTACGCCTGGCACCACACGGCCCGGAACTCCGAACTGCGCGACGACTTCGCGCTCTGGATGGCGGGCGGGCCGGGAGCGGGAGGCGGGCCGGGCCAACGGAAGCCGCCCACCGCTGCCGCCGCCGCGCCGCCGCCGGAGCCCGACCCGTCCACCGCACCGCGCGCGTCCCGGCTCTCACCGGCGCGTCTCACCCTGCTCGCGGTCGCGTTGGCCGTCCTGGCCGGTGTCGCGATATCCGTCCGCCCGCTGCTCGGCCCGGAGCACGACGATGCCGAAGCGGGCAGCCCCGCCCGGTCGGGCCACTTCTCGGCCCCCGCCTCGGGCCGTCCGCCGTCGGCGGCGTCTCCCAGCAAGTCCGCGACCGCTTCCCGTTCCCCGTCGGCCTCCCCGTCCCCCACGCACACCAAGAAGCCGAAGCGCCCGAAATCCCCGCCCCCGTCGCCGAAGAAGCCGTCGCACTCGGCCCGTCCCGGTCCCGAGGACAAGCCGACGCCCGGCACCACCACGCCGCTGGGCGCCCGGCCGTGGACCGCTCAGAAGTACAGCTTCGCGCCGTTCAGGCAGGACAGCAGCATCGACGGACATCCGCTCACCATCCAGGGAGCCACCTACTCCCAGGGGCTGGGCACGCACGCCTACAGCGAGATCACCTATGACCTCGGCGGCACCTGCTCCGCCCTCGCCGTGGACGTCGGCCTCGACGACGAGGTGGGCGCGAACGGCTCCGTGGTCTTCCAGATCTACCGGGATGCCACCAAGGTCGCCGACAGCGGGCCGATGACGGTCGACCAGCCCGCCAAGCACCTCACCGCCGACCTCACCGGCGGCAGCCAGCTGCGGCTCGTGGTCGGCGACGGCGGCAACGGGAACGACTCCGACCACGCCGACTGGGGCGGGCCCGTCATCACCTGCCGCTGATCCGGCCGCGCGCGACGGCCGGCTCAGGGCCGCCCTTCCCCGGCCGCCGGCCCGGCGCCCGGGGAAGGTTTCGCGAGGGGCCGTCCGGCCCGCCGCTCACCCCTCGTCCGGGGCCAGCCGCAGCGAGATCGAGTTGATGCAGTACCGCTGGTCGGTGGGGGTCGGGTACCCCTCGCCCGCGAAGACGTGCCCGAGATGCGAGCCGCAGCGCGCGCACCGTACTTCGGTCCGCACCATGCCGTGCGAGCGGTCCTCGATGAGCTCGACGGCGGCTGTGTCCTTGGGGTCGTAGAAGGACGGCCAGCCGCAGTGGCTCTCGAACTTGGTGTCGGAGCGGAAGAGTTCGGCACCGCAGGCGCGGCAGGAGTAGACGCCCTCGGTCTTGGTGTCGGTGTATTCGCCGACGAAGGCGGGCTCGGTGCCAGCCTGGCGGAGCACCTGGTACTCCGCCGGGGTCAGCTCGGCACGCCACTGCTCGTCGGGCTTGTCGATCTCGTACGGCATCGGTGCGCTCCTCAGCTCAGCTGCCCAGGCGGGACAGGATGGCGGGGCCGAGGTCGGTCACGTCCCCCGCGCCCATGGTGAGAACAAGGTCACCGGGCTTGGCCATTCCGGCGATGACCTCCGGGACCGCGGCCTGGTCGCTCTCGGCGGTGACCTCGGCGCCCGCGGCGCGCGCCGCGTCGATGATCAGGGTGCTGGTGATGCCCGGGATCGGGTCCTCGCGGGCCGGATAGATGTCCAGGACCACGGAGGCGTCGGCGAGGGCGAGGGCCTGGCCCATCTCCGTGCCCAGCTCCTGGGTGCGGGAGAAGAGGTGCGGCTGGAAGACCACCAGGACCCGGGAGCCCTCGGCGGCGCCGCGGATGGCCTCCAGGTCGGCGGTCATCTCCGTGGGGTGGTGCGCGTAGGAGTCGATGACCTGGACGCCGGCCGCCTCACCCTTGAGCTGGAGGCGGCGCTTGACGCCGGTGTACTTGCCGAGCGCGGAGGCGAGGTTGTGCGGCGGCAGGCCCAGGGCGACGCCGGCGGCCAGCGCGGCGACGGCGTTGTGGGCGTAGTGCCGGCCCGGGACGGAGACCGTGAAGGTGAGGATCTTGCCGCTGGTCAGGGCGACGGTGACCTCGCTGGCCAGGCCGCGGGGGTTGACCTTGAGGACGCGGACGTCGGCGTCCTCGGACTCGCCGTAGGTGACGACCTCGATGTCGTGGCGGCCGGAGATGCGCTCGGTCAGCTCGCGGGCGCCGGGGTGGTCGGCGGTGATGACCAGGGTGCCGCCGGGGCGGATGCGGCCGACGAAGGTCTCGAAGGACTCGTAGATCTCGTCCATCGAGGCGTAGTTGGCGTGATGGTCCAGCTCCACGTTGAGGATGATGGCGACCTCGGGGGCGTACTTGTGGAAGCTGCGGTCGCTCTCGTCGGCCTCGGCGACGAAGATCTCGCCGGTGCCGTGGTCGGCGTTGGAGCCGGGGGCGTCGAGGTCGCCGCCGATGGCGTAGGACGGCTCCAGGCCGAGGGCGCCGAGCGAGACGGCGAGCATGGAGGTGGTCGTCGTCTTGCCGTGGGTGCCCGCCACGGCGATCGGGCGCAGGCCGTCCATCAGGGAGGCCAGGGCGTCGGAGCGGTGCACGACGGGGATGCCGCGCTCATGGGCGGCCGCCAGCTCGGGGTTGTCGGGGCGGATCGCGGAGGAGACGACGACGCTGGTGGCGTCCTCGGCGAGATGCCCGGCGGCGTGGCCGATGTGGACCGTGGCGCCGAGGGCGCGCAGGGCCTGGGCGGTCGCGGAGTCCTTGGCGTCGCTGCCCGCCACCCGGGCGCCGCGCTGGGCGAGGATCTTGGCGATGCCCGACATACCGGCTCCGCCGATGCCGATGAAGTGCGGCCGGTCCATCGAGGCTGGGATGGCGGGTGCCATGGGCGGGTCTCCCTGATGTCGATCGTCGCGAGCGGTGGTGCGGGTCGTGCGGTCCTGCGGTCGTGCCGGGAATGATTCTCGCACCCGGCACCGACAGCGCCGCTCCGCGGACCCCGGCCGGGCGCGCGGAGCGGCGGTCAGCGGCGGATCAGCCCCTGTGCGGTGGCGGCGGCGACCGCGGACGTTCGGGAGTCGACCCCCAGCTTGGAGTAAATGTGGACGAGATGGGATTTGACGGTCGCCTGGCTGAGGAAGAGCCGTTTGCTGATCGCCGCGTTCGACAGGCCGTCGGCGACGAGCTGGAGGACCTCGGTCTCGCGGCGGGAGAGCGTGGTGGCGGGGGTGCGCATCCGGTCCATGAGGCGCAGCGCGACGGTGGGGGCGAGCGCCGACTTCCCGGCGGCGGCGGTGCGTACCGCGGCGGCCAGTTCCTCCGGCGGGGCGTCCTTGAGGAGGTAGCCGGTGGCGCCCGCCTCGATGGCGGCGAGGATGTCGGCATCGGTGTCGTACGTGGTCAGGACGAGGACCCGTGGGGCGTCGGGGGCGGCGGTGATCTCGGCGGTGGCCCGCGAGCCCAGCATCCGGCCGCCGAACTGGAGGTCCATGAGCACCACGTCGACACCCAGCCGTCCGGCGAGCCCGACGGCCTCTTCGGCGGTGGGGACATCGGCGACGATCTCGAAGTCCTCCTCGGTCTCCAGGACGGCGCGCAGTCCGGCGCGGACGACGGGGTGGTCGTCGGCGAGCAACAGCCGGATGCGCGGGGCACTCCCCCGGCCGCCGCCGCGCTCCTGGGGGTCGTCGCCGGGCGCGCCGGTCCGGGTCCGTACGGGCGGAGCCGGGAGCCCGGCGGGATCCGGCGCGGTCATGAGGCGGCCTCCGGTGCGGCGGCGGGGCAGGGCAGGGTGACGGCGACCGCGGTGCCCTCCCCCGGGGCGGACTCGACGACGAGGGTGCCCTGGAGGGCACGGGCGCGGGCGCGCATCGCGGCGAGGCCGAAGCCGGTGCCGGGCACCGCGGCGGTGCCCGGGGCAGGCACCTCGGCGGGCACGAACCCCGCGCCGTCGTCGACGATGTCCAGCGCGACCTCGGTGTCCATGTAGCTGAGGGTCAGCTCGGCGCGGCCCGCCGCGGCGTGCCGGACGGTGTTGGCGAGCGCGGACTGGGCGATGCGCAGCAGGGCGACCTCGTGCGGGGTGGGCAGCGCGGTCGGCGTGCCGGAGACCTGGCAGTGCACGGCGAGACCGGAGGCGCCGGCCGTGGTGGCGCAGAGCCGCTCCAGGGCGGCGGGCAGCGACCCGGCCTCCAGGTCGGGCGGGCTGAGCGCCCGTACGAAGCGGCGTGCCTCGGCGAGGTTGTCGACGGCGGCGGTGCGGGCCTGCCGGACGTGTCCGAGGGCGCTGCCGGGCCGCTCGGGCAGGGCGCGCTCGGCGGCCCGCAGCAGCAGCTGAATGCTGGACAGGCCCTGGGCGAGGGTGTCGTGGATCTCGCGGGCCAGCCGTTCGCGCTCGGCGAGGACTCCGGCGGCGTGCTCGGCGTCGGCCAGTTCGCTGCGGGTCGCGGTGAGCTCCTCGATGAGGCGGCGGCGCTGTTCGCTCTCCCGGTAGAGGGCCTCGTAGCCGAGGACGACGGCGACCGCGACGGCGGCGCCCAGGGCCGGGCCGAGCACCGTACCGACGCTGAGGGTGTGGGTGTGCCAGCCGAACCCGGCGATGGCGGCGAGGGTGGTGACCGCGACCGCGGGCAGGGCCCAGCGCAGCGGCAGCAGATGCAGCTGGACGAAGAAGAGCGGGAAGGCCACCCAGACGCCGTCCGGGGTGAGGGCCAGCAGAACCAGCCAGACCAGGGCCACGGCGGTGAGCCACAGGGCGGCGGCGCCGGTGGAGGTGCGCAGCCGGGGCAGCCGGGGGCCGGTGACGTAGAGCGCGCACAGCACCACCGCGGCGGCGACCACGGCGGGGGCGTCCGGGGTGCGGTCGGCCACCGCCCGTACGGCGGCGAGCGCGAGCAGCGCGGCCACCATCAGATGCAGGCAGCTGCGCAGGGCACGCAGGACGGGGGTGAGGGAGGGAGCGGTCACGGCTTTTTCGGTCACGGCCCGTCCAGGCTACGGGCCCGCGATGACCGGCGGCATCAATCAAAGGGTTGACCATCGGGCGCACCTTTCGGCGCCGGCGGACCACTCCCCGGCGCGATGCCGCGGCCCCGTCCGGGAGGCGACGGTGGGGGCCAGCCGCCGGGCAGTGGAGCCCGGCGTACCGATCCGAGAGGTGCCAAGCCGGTGTTCGTCGCCTGGAGAGACCTGAGATTCGCGAAGGGGCGGTTCGCCCTGATGGGCACCGTCATCGTGCTGATCACGGTGCTGGTGGGTCTGCTGTCGGGCCTGACGGCGGGCCTGGGCCGGGAGAACACCTCGGCGATCACCGGGCTGCCCGCCGACCATCTGGTGTTCTCTGCGCCCGCCGACGGCGCCGAGCTCGCGTTCGCCGACTCCCGGCTGCCGGAGCGGACCGTCCGGGCCTGGGAGCGGGTGCCGGGCGTACGGCACGCCGAGCCGCTCGGCATCGCGACGACCCGGGCAGAGACGGACGGCCGGACCGCCGCGGTGTCGGCGTTCGGGGTGCGGCCCGGGTCCGGGCCCGCGCCGGAGGGGGTCGGTGACGGTGCGGTGGTGCTGTCCGGGAAGGCGGCCACGGAACTCGGGGTACGGGCCGGCGGACGGCTGACGCTGGGCGGCCGGACGGTCGCGGTCGCGGCGGTGTCCGGCACCGCGATGTACAGCCATACGCCCGTGGTCTGGACGTCGCTGCGGGACTGGCAGCGGCTCATGGGCGGGGCCGGACCGGCGCCCGGTTCCGGCGGGACGGGCGCGGCGGCCCGCGACTCCATGGGCGCGACGGTGCTCGCCCTGTCCACCACCGGCACGTCCGGTCTGCCCGCCGCCGACAAGGAGCTCGGCACACGGACCGTCCCCCTCGGCGACGCCGTGCGGGCCATCGGCTCGTTCACCGCCGAGAACGGTTCGCTGCAGCTGATGCGCGGCTTTCTGTTCGCTATCTCCGCGCTGGTCATCGGCGCGTTCTTCACGGTGTGGACGATCCAGCGCAGCGGCGATGTCGCGGTGCTCAAGGCGCTGGGCGCCTCGACCGGCTCGCTGCTGCGGGACGCACTCGGCCAGGCCGTCGTGCTGCTGGTGGCCGGGACCGGGCTGGGCACCGCCGTGGCGACCGCGGTGGGCGCCTCGATCGGCGGCACCGTGCCGTTCGTGCTCGATGCGCCGACCGTGCTGCTGCCGGCCCTGATCATGATCGCGCTGGGTGCCGCCGGTGCCGCGCTCGCCATCCGCCGTCTCACCTCCGTCGACCCGCTGACCGCCCTGGGAAGTGCCCGATGAGCCTCGAACTGACCGATGTCACCCTCACCTACCCCGACGGCGACGCCCGGCTGACCGCGCTGGACCGGGTCTCGCTGACCGTGCCCCCCGGCGGGCTGACCGCGGTGATCGGGCCGTCCGGGTCCGGCAAGTCCAGCCTGCTCGCGGTCGCCGCGACGCTGATCGGACCGGACCGCGGACGGGTGGTGGTCGACGGTACGGACACCACCGGCCTCGGCCGCGCCGGGCTGACGGCGCTGCGCCGCACCACCATCGGCACGGTCTTCCAGCAGCCGAACCTGCTGCCGGCGCTGACCGCGGCCGAGCAGCTGCAGGTGATGGCCCATCTCGATGGCCGTCCGCCCCGTAAGGCGCGTCCCCGGGCGCTGGAACTCCTGGCGGCGGTCGGACTGGAGGGGCTGGCGGACCGGCGGCCGCATCAGTTGTCGGGCGGCCAGCGGCAGCGGATCAACATCGCGCGGGCGCTGATGAACGCACCCGCGGTGCTGCTGGTGGACGAGCCGACCAGCGCCCTGGACCACGAACGGGGCGCCGCGGTGCTCGCGCTGCTGCGCACCCTCACCCGGGAGCAGGGCACCGCGACGGTGCTGGTCACCCACGACCGGACGCATCTGGACGCGGCGGACGAGGTCGCCGAGATGCGCGACGGCCGCCTCCGCCCGCTGCACGGCGCCCGCCACTGACCCGCGCCCCCGCGGGCCGGGTCCCCGCCCGGCCCGCGGGGCCGTGCGGAGGAACCGGTTCCGTGGAGGGCCTCAGCCGTCGGCGGAGGCCGGGGGCTGGTCGTCCGCCGCGTGCGAGAAGAGTTTGAGGACCGGGACGCCGACCTTGTGCCGGGCGCGGGAGGCCCAGTCGCGGTGGAAGAACTCCTCGACGAAGTGCGGGGTGGTCAGCACGATCACCTCGTCCGCGCTCGTCTCGTCGACCATGGACCGCAGCAGATCCAGCGGATGGTCCTCGACCACCTGCCCGACGGCCTCCGAACCCGCGTCGCGCAGCGCCTGCAGGGTGTGCGCCAGACCGGCCTCGGCGGACACCTCGGGCCGCTCACCGCCCGGTTCCCCGGCCTCCCGTACGGCGTCGTCGAACTCGCCGAGGGCGACGTCGTCGATGGCCCGCAGCAGCACGTCCTGCTTACCGCGCGGCTGCATGAGCACGACGAACGAGATCCGGTCATCGCCGTGCAGAGTGGTCACAAACTCCACGTCGGCGGGCGTCAGAGGCTTCTCGATCATCAATACGCTCGTGAACACGACGGACGCCCTTCTTCTCTTGGGGGCGCCGCATGGAACGGAGCCCGACAGACACCATCCTGCCCCGTCGCCACACGGGACCTGTTGGCTTTTAGTGTGCCCAACGGAAGCAAAGCGGAACAGATAGTTCCGCTGATTGTCAGGACCGACGGTAGCGAGTGAACAGGAACCCGGCCTCTTCCAGCGCCGAGGCCAGGGTGAACCGCTCCGGCACCGCGACGGCGGGACCGTTCATGATCCTCGGCGCGTCGCCCACCGCGACCACCGGCGCCAGCGTCAGACACATCTCGTCCAGCGCATCGGCCGCCGCCAGCTGCCCCAGCAGCCTCGGCCCGCCCTCCGTCAGCAGCCGGTGGTGGCCCCGCCCGGCCAGCACCCCGGCCACCCGGGCCGGGTCGACTCCCAGCCCCTCTCCGGCGAACAGCACCTCGGCGCCCCCCGCGCGGGCCGCTGCCACCCGGTCCGCGGGGGCGCCCGCACCGGTCAGCAGCACGGTGGGCACCAGCGGCTCGGTGAACAGGGGCAGCGTGAAGTCCAGCCCGAGACCCGCGCTCACCACGGCGATGGCGGGAGCCGGACCCTGACCGGCGGCGGCCCGCCGGGCGGCGAACGCCTCCCGGGCGCGGGCCGGCCGGTAGCCCTCCTGCCGCACCGTCTCCGCCCCCACCACCACGGCGTCCGCGAGCCCCCGCAGCACCCCGAAGATCCGCATGTCGGCGGCGCCGGACAGCGGCTGCGAGCGGCCCCCGTGATGGGCCGCGCCGTCCAGGGACGACACCATGTTCGCCCGCAGCCAGCCGGTGCGTCCGGAGCGCGCCGGGTCGTCGGCCGCCGGGTAGGCATAGGCGTCGGCCAGCTCGTCCAGCGTCCACTCGCGGTCCGTGGGGTCGGCCGTCCCCCGCTCCCGGCTGTCGAGGTCAGGGGCCGGTACGGGCGGGGCGGGAAGCGGGAACAGGCGTCGCATGGCGGCAGTGTGACATGCCTCGCCCGCCGGCCGACGGGTACCGCACACGCGATAGGCTGGACGGCTGTGTCGCCTTCCCAGCCCTCCGCCCCGCAGCCCGACCCGACCGCCGGCCCGCCGGCCGACGGGGACGCGGTGCCCGCCGCGCTCACCGCCCGTGCCCCGCAGGTCCCGGCCGACCGCCTGGTCGCCGAGATGGTGCCGCCGCCGCGCTTCCAGGGCGCCCGCTTCGACACCTACATTCCGGACGCGCAGCAGCCCAGCCAGGCCGAGGCCGTACAGGTCCTGAGCGACTTCGCGGACGGCATCGACGGCGGAGGGCCGGCCGCGGGCAAGCGGCGCTGGTTCGCCCGGAAGCCGGCCGCCCCGCAGGGCCCGCGCGGGGTCTATCTGGACGGCGGCTACGGCGTCGGCAAGACCCATCTGCTCGCCTCCCTGTGGCACGCCACCCCCGCCCCGGCCGAACGCAAGGCCTTCGGCACGTTCGTCGAGCTGACCAACCTCGTCGGCGCGCTCGGCTTCCAGCAGACCGTCAAGACGCTCGGCGAGCACAAACTGCTGTGCATCGACGAGTTCGAGCTCGACGATCCCGGCGACACGGTCCTGGTCTCCACCCTGCTCGGCAAGCTGGTGGACTCCGGGGTGGCGCTGGCCGCCACCTCCAACACCCTTCCCGGCAAGCTCGGCGAGGGCCGGTTCGCCGCCGCCGACTTCCTGCGCGAGATCCAGGGCCTGAGCGCCCACTTCCGCCCGCTGCGCATCGACGGTGAGGACTACCGCCACCGCGGGCTGCCCGAGGCCCCGCCCCCGTACGACGACGAGACCGTCACCCGCACCGCGTACCGCACGCCCGGCGCCTCGCTCGACGACTTCCCGTCCCTGCTGGAGCACCTGTCACGGGTCCACCCCAGCCGCTACGGCGCGATGTGCGACGGCATCGAGGCGGTCTGCCTCACCGACGTCCAGGCCGTGCCCGACCAGTCCACCGCGCTGCGGCTGGTGGTCCTGGCCGACCGGCTCTACGACCGTGAGGTGCCGGTGGTGACCTCCGGCAAGGCCTTCGACGAGCTGTTCAGCGACGAGATGCTGCGCGGCGGCTACCGCAAGAAGTACTTCCGGGCGATCTCCCGGCTCACGGCGCTGGCGCGCGACGCGGGCGCCCTGGTGGCCGACGACCGGTAAACGGGACAGCGGCAACACCCGGTTGGTGGCTGTCGGCTGGTTCCCGGCGGCCCGGGCGCGTGGTACACACGAGCGGGTCACGTCACCTGTCCGCCAACAGGGAGTTGCCCATGTCCGCGACACGACGTCAGATCCTGGCAAGAACCGGTGCGCTGGGGGCGGGAATCGCCTTCTCCGGCAGCCTGACCGAGCTCTTCACGGGGACCGCGGCCGCCCAGAGCATGGGGCGGCGTGGCTACGGCCCGCTGGTGCCGGACCCGGACGGTCTGCTCGACCTCCCCCGGGGCTTCCGCTACCGGGTGCTGTCCCGGGAGGGCGACCCGCTGCGCTCGGGAGAGGGCAAGGTGCCCAGCAACTGTGACGGCATGGCTGCGTTCCCCGGCGCTCCCGGCCACCGCGCGGGCACCCATCTGGTCCGCAACCACGAGAACCGTACGAAATCCCGCCAGGCCGTCCCCCGCGTCCGCGATCTGACCTACGACCCCGGTGGCGAGGGCGGCTGTACGGCCCTCGCACTCGACCGGGACAACAAGGTGCTCTCGGAGCGGGTCGCCATCGCCGGCACCTCCACCAACTGCGCGGGCGGCCCCACCCCGTGGAACACCTGGCTGACCTGCGAGGAGACCGAGCGCCGGGCCGGTGAGGAGAACTACACCAAGGACCACGGCTTCATCTTCGAGGTCGACCCGTACGACCCGCGCCGCACCGGAGCCGTCCCGCTGACCGCGATGGGCCGCTTCCAGCACGAGGCGATCGCGGTGGACCCGCACACCGGCATCGTCTACGAGACCGAGGACGCCTTCGAGAAGCCGTTCGGCCTCTTCTACCGCTTCCTGCCCGACAAGCCGATGGGCGGCCGCGGTTCGCTCCGGGCCGGCGGCCGCCTCCAGGCGCTGCGCGTCCCCGGGGTCCCCGACCTGTCGGCCATCCAGCGGCCCGGCACCACCTTCGACCACGTCACCTGGGTCGATGTGCCGGACCCGCTCGCCCGTGAAACCCCGATCCGCTTCCAGGACTTCGGCCCCCAGGGCATCACCCACGCCCAGAAGCTGGAGGGCTGTTACTGGGGCGGCTCCTGCGTCTACTTCATCTCCAGCTTCGCCCACCGCAAGGACGGCTCGGCGGCCGACCACTACGGCCAGGTCTGGAAGTACGACCCCAGGAAGCGACGGCTCACCCAGGTCGTCGTCTTCGGCCCGGACACCGACCTCCAGCTGCCCGGCGAGTCCCCCGACAACATCTGCCTCGCCCCCGGCCGCGGCCTGATGGTCTGCGAGGACGGCGAGGGCGCCCAGCACGTCTTCGGCCTCACCCGCCGCGGCGAGGTCTACGCGATGGCCCGCGGCCGCCAGAACATCGGCACCCCGGACAAGCCGGAGTGGGGCGAGTTCGCCGGCGTCACCTTCTCACCCGACCACCGCACGATGTACGTCAACTGCTATACGCCGGGGACGACGTTCGCGGTTACGGGGCCTTGGGGGCATTGAAGGGTGCTGTGGTGAAAGCCCGTGGGTGGGGGCGGCCCGTCGGGGGGGACCGTCGGGGGCCCGTCGGGGGTGGACCGTTTCGGTGAGCCGGCAGGAACAGGCGGACCGCTCCCCCCCCCACCCCCGAACCCACCCCCGCCCCCTCCCCCGAAGGGGGAGAGGGGGAGGGGGCGGGGGAGCCACCCGCGGGCCGCTGCGGGAGCTGTGATCCACGTACCGGCCGCGGGAGCTGAGGCCCACGTACAGGCCCTCCTCTTCGCCCCGCCTCAGCCGCGTCGCGCGCTGAGGGCGCACGCGGACGCGATGGCGACGGCCGCGATCAGGGCAGTGGCGGCGAGCGGCAGCCAAGGGGTGTTGATCGTCCCGTGGGCGGAGCCGGTGACCAGTCCCGAGACGGCGGCGTTGGCGGGCGAGGCGCCCAGCACCAACAGCAGCAGGGCACCGACCAGTCCCGTCGGGATGCTCCAGCCGGTGCTGCGCAGCACCGGCCAGTTGCTCAGCGCGCCGATGGCGACGCCCATGAGCAGGCACACCAGCGCGGCGAGCAGCCCGGCGAGAGCCGCGGGAAGGACCGGGACGGCCACCCGGTGGTAGGTGGAATGCGGGTCCGACAGCAGCACGGCCACCGTCGTACCGAGCACCCCCAACAGCAGCGCGGAGCCGGCCGCGGTCAGTACACAGGCGAGGTGCACCCGGCCGGGCCCGGCGGCGGCCGCGGCGCAACTACGGGCGGCCGAGGGCTCGTTGGTGACACAGACCCGGGTCAGCCATACCGCGGCCGGCAGCAGCCCTCCGGCGGCGTAGCCGAACGCATCGAGGATCGGGCCACCGCTCTGGACGCCGATCGCCAGCCAGGCTGCGTAGAGGATGACCGGCGGCAGCCAGCGGTGCGAACCGATGAGCAACGCCGTCTGATAGCGGAGAAGAGCGATCACGGAAGGGGAGCCTCATCGGATGCGGCGGCGCCACGGGACGCCGGGGTCGTGTGGGGAGCGGGGGCTTGGCGAGATGCGAAGGCGGTGTCGTCGGCACCAGGCACCGGGCCGGGAACAGCATCAGGAAAAGGACCAGGAACGGGTTCAGGGACAGGGACAGGCCCAGGCCCAGCATCCTGCGGCCATGAACCAACCGCCGTCACCGACCGGATGTGCCACGGCGGCCGGGCGCTGAGCAGGGCGCGCAGCAGGGCGTCGGAGTGGACGGCCGGAACCGTCAGCCGGGTCGTGCCGTCCGGTCCCGGCGTGATCTCCGGTCCGCCGGGCAACTGCGGGGCTCCGGCGGGCGGCAGGCTCCCCGGTGCCCCCTCGGCCTCGATGAGCACCCGGGGACCGGCGACGTCCGTCGTACCGGCCGCCGCCCCGCCCTCCTCATGGATCAGCAGCCGTGCGTCCACCACCCGGTAGCGGGCGTCGGCGCCGCCCGCCAGCCGTTGCGGGTCATGGTCGACGAACACGACGGTGCCGCCGTCCGCGACCCGTTCGGCGACCGCCCGGTCGAGCACCTCGCGCGCGCCCCGGTCCAGCCCGGTCCAGGCCTCGTCCAGAATCAGGAGAGCGGGCTCGGCCAGCAGCGCCTGGGCGACCGCGACCTTCTGGCTCGTCCCCTTGGACAGCTCGGCCAGCCGGGTCCGCGCATGCCCGGCCGCCCCGAAGCGTTCGAGCCACTCGGTGACGCGGCGGGCCGCTTCGGGGCCGCCCAGGCCGTGGATGCGTCCGAGGTGGGTGAGGTAGCCGACGGCGGTGAAGGGCAGGGCGGCCGGGAAGCGTTCGGGCACATAGGCCGTACGCGGACGGCCGGTGATCCGTCCGGTGCTGGGCCGGTCGATACCGGCGAGCAGCCGCAGCAGCGTGGACTTCCCGCTGCCGTTGGTGCCTTCGACGCGCAGCAGCGCGCGCTCGGGCACGTCGAGTTCCACATCCCGCAGCACCCACGGGCCACGCACCCCGTACCGCCGCCCCACCCCGTCCAGCCTCATACGCCCCGGCCCCTCCGCTGTCTCTGGCGGCCCCCGCCACTCACCGCCCCGACGGTAGCCGGACCGACCGCCTTGTGCCCGCCCGGGGCCGCCTCCCCTGCGCGCCACGCACGCCTCAACATCCCCCCACACCGGCGGTGTTGGCCCTCGAAGCCGCCGTACGACGGCCAGGCGCCGGGACCGGGCGGGATCGCAAGAGGACCGGAGCGTGATCGGAGTGGAATCCGGGCGGGACCCGGGCGGGACCGGAGCAGGGGCGCTGTCGGTGGCGGCTGGCAGACTTGTCGGGTGACCAGCACCGAGACCGCCGGACAGTCCGGCAACAGCGCCGAGCGCCCCGTCGAGCACCCGAAGACCGACCCGGACACGGCACCACAGTTCGTCCTGCCGCTCGTCGTACGGATCGAGCGGGACGCGCCGCCGGCCCGGACGGACGCGCTGGAGACGGCGGCGCGGGCGGTGCTGGTGCTGCTGTCGGACGAGCGGTCGGCCGGGGACGGCGAGTGGGCCGCGGCGGTGCGGGACTGGCAGGACGCCCGGATCCGGAAGGTCGTGCGGCGGGCCCGCGGCGCGGAATGGCGGCGCGCCGCGGCGCTGCCGGGCATCACGGTCACCGGCGACGAGGCCGAGGTACGGGTCTTCCCGCCGGTCCCGCTGGACGGGTGGCCCAAGGATCTGGCGCGCCTCCAGGTCTCGGGCACGGAACTGGACGATCCGCAGCCGCCCGGTGCCCCCGCCGCGGGCCCGGTGCTGTGGTTCAGCCCCGAGCTGACGATGTCGGCGGGCAAGGAGATGGCGCAGGCCGGACACGGCGCGCAGTTGGCGTGGTGGGGGCTGTCCGCGGCGGAGCGGGCGGCCTGGCGCGCGGCCGGCTTCCCGCTGTCCGTACGGTCCGCCGACCGCGCGGACTGGGACGCACTCACCCGCAGCGGCCTCCCCGTGGTGCGCGACGCCGGCTTCACGGAGATCGCCCCGGGCTCCTGCACGGTCGTCGCCGACCACCCCGCACTGCGGAGCACGCTGCCGCACACCGGCTGAGGGGGCGAGTGGGAGTGGACCGGCGGGCGACGGCGGACCGCCCTCGGCGCCCGCGCAAACCGGCAGAGGCGGCAGCGGCGACAAGGGCAGCGGTGAAGCTCAAATCAACCTCTGAACTCGGCCGGTGCAGGGTTCGGCCCGGCCGGGTGCGGCATGAGTACCGACACCACGGAGCGAGAGGGGGAGCCATGGAGCGCCTGGGGACGGGTATCGGCTGGCGGCCGGAGATCGCCGCGGAGATCGCGGAGCTGCCCGGGGTGGACTGGGTCGAGGTGGTGGCGGAGAACCTCTGTCCGGGCCATCTGCCGTCAGCCCTGCAGGAGTTGCGCGAGCGCGGCACGACCGTGATCCCGCACGGGGTCTCGCTCGGCCTGGGCGGTGCCGACCGTCCGGACCCCGGCCGCCTCGACGCGCTCGCCGAGCGTGCCGAGGCGCTCGGCGCACCGCTGGTCACCGAGCACATCGCCTTCGTACGGGCGGGCGGCCCGCTCACCGCCTCGCCCCGTATGGAGGCCGGGCATCTGCTGCCCGTGCCGCGCACCCATGACGCCCTGGACGTGCTGTGCGAGAACGTACGGATCGCCCAGGACGCCCTGCCGGTACCGCTGGCGCTGGAGAACATCGCCGCTCTCATCAACTGGCCGGGCGAGGAGCTGACCGAGGGGCAGTTCCTGGCCGAGCTCGTCGAGCGGACCGGGGTGCGGCTGCTGATCGACGTCGCCAACCTCCACACGAACCACATCAACCGGGGCCAGGACCCAGCGGCCGCCCTCGACGAGCTGCCGCTCGACGCCCTCGCGTACGTCCATGTCGCGGGCGGGGTGGAGCGGGACGGGGTGTGGCACGACAGCCATGCCCACCCGGTGAGCCGGCCGGTGCTGGACGTCCTCGCCGAACTGTGCGCCCGCGTCACCCCGCCCGGCGTGCTCCTGGAGCGGGACGACGACTTCCCCGAGGGCGGGGAACTGGCAGGTGAACTCGACGCGATACGCGCCGTGCTGAAGGAGGCCCGCCATGACCAGGCGGCTTGAGGTGGTACCGGACACCGTGCCGCCGGCGGACACCCCGCCGGCGCCGGACGCCCCGCCGCCGACGAACGCCCCATCGGTCACGGACACCGGCACCGGCACCGGCACGAAGGCCGACACCGAAGCCACCGCCACCGCCACCGCCGGCAACGCCGACGCGGCCCGCGAGCGGCTGGCACTGGCGCAGGCCGCGCTGTTGTCCGCGCTGGTCGCCGGGACGCCCGTCCCCGAGGGCTTCGACCCCGCCCGGCTGCGGGTGCAGAGCCGGGCGCTGGCCGCCAAGCGGGCCGCGGTGGTCGCCAAGGTCGCGCCCGAGTTGCCCGAGATCCTCGGCGCGGACTACCGGGCCGCCTTCGCGGACCATGCCCGCAACCGGCCCATGAGCGGCGGCTACCGCCAGGACGCGCTGGACTTCGCGGTGCATCTGCTGAGCCGGGGCCGTCCCGAGGACCCGGTCGCGCGGCGGCAGTTGGCGCGCTGGTGGCGGGAGCGGGCCGGTCCGAAGCCGCCGTCCGCGCACCCCGTGGCGCGGCTGGCACGGGCCGTACAGCGCATCTGGCGCCGGGACTGACCGCGCCCGCCCGACCCTCCGGGTGGTGCCACGTCGCCGCCCGGCCCACCCCCGAACCCATGCCCGCATACTGAGACATTTTGTGGAGGTTGTGGCGGTTGTCGTGGCCTCTCGCATAGGAATTCCGGCATGTGGCTGTCCTTCCTCCTCGTCGCCTGTTCGGCGGCGGTGCTGTCCTGTGCGCTCCTCTGCCGTGCGGCGGTCGCCGCCGCACGCGCCACCCCCGGTCCGGCCCCGCGGCGGGCGCCCGGAACCGTCCCGGACAGGGCCGGTGCGGACCACCGCGGCTCCGGGCTGACCCTGTACGAGATGGCGTACCTCTCCGGCGGCCCGCACCGGCTCGCCGACGTGGTGCTGGTGCTGATGGCCCAGCAGCGGCGGCTGCTGCTGGCCGACACCGGCTGGGCCACCGTCGTCGACCCGGTCGGCAAGGACGCGGTCGAGCGTGCCGCCCTCACCGCCATCGGTCCCGAAGGGCAGCGCCGCATACCGGCGATACGAGACGCCCTGGCCGGTGACGACACGGTGCGGGAGATGGGCGACCGGCTGGTGACCGACGGGCTGGCGGTTCCCGCCGCGGTCCGTCCGGGCGTCGGTGGCGCCGTCCGTCTGGTGCAGGGCGCCACCGTCCTGGTGCTGCTGTGTGCCGCGGCGTCCTGTTGGACGGCACCGGCCGGCGCGGACACCGGGCTGCTGCTGGCCTGGTGCTCGCTGCCGCTGATCATCACCCTCGGCAGCTGGGCCGTGGCCCGCTTCGAACTCCACCCGTACAGCGACTGGGCCACCACCGCCGGCGAACGGCGGCTGCCCCGTACCGGCCGCTCCCCCGCCTCGCCCGCCCTGCCGGCCTCCCTGGTCACTCTTGCCCTCCGCGGCCCCGCCGCCCTCACCGATCCCGCGTTGCGCGCGGCGCTCCACTCTTCCGGGGCATAGCCTCCGACACCGGAGCCAGGTGCTTTACATCGACAATCGCCGCCCCAACTATCCCTTTTGTATGCACACACGAAGGGACGGCCAGTGAGAGCACTTGCGTTGTACGGCACCATCGGGTCGCTGCTGGTGAGCGCCCTCGCCACTGCCCCGGCAGGCGGCGCCACGGGGCCCGCCGCCGCGCCACCCGCACCCGTGGCGCACCGCATCCAGTGGGGGCGCTGTGCGGCGGTGGAGCATCTGCCGTCGTCCGTCGAGTGCGGCAGACTCACCGTTCCCCTCGACTACGCGCGCCCCGACGGAAGGAAGATCCACCTCACCGTCAGCCGGGTCCGCGCCACGGCGCGCGGTGAGCGGCAGGGCGCACTGGTCTTCAACCCCGGCGGCCCCGGTGCCTCCAGCATGGAGTTCCCGCTCTACGGGGCGCTCCCGAAGTGGAGCCGGCTGGCGCGTGCCTATGACTTCGTGGGCTATGCGCCGCGCGGGGTGGGCCGTTCGGCGCCGCTGTCGTGCCAGGACCCCAAGGAGTTCGCCAAGGCGCCCACCGACAGCCGGATGCACCCTGACGCGGCCTTCAAGCGGCGCAAGCGGGCGGAGGCCAAGGAGTACGCCCGCGGCTGCGTCCGCCGGGCCGGCGGGGCCCTGCCGTACTACAACTCCGTCAACAACGCCCGCGACCTGGACATGCTGCGGGCCGCCCTCGGCGAGAAGAAGCTGACGTTCATGGGCGCCTCGTACGGCACGTACTTCGGTGCGGTCTATGCGACGCTCTTCCCCGGCCACGTCCGGCGGATGATCTTCGACAGTGTGGTCAATCCGTCGCCCCGGCAGATCTGGTACCGCAACAACCTCGACCAGGACGTCGCCTTCGAGCGCCGCTGGGGCGACTGGCTGCGCTGGGTGGCCCGGCACGACGGCCGGTACCACCTCGGCACGACCAGGAAGGCGGTGCAGCAGGCCTACGACAAGGCCGCGAGCACGCTGCGCCGCACTCCGCTCAACGGGAAGATCGGCGCCGGCCAGCTGCAGTCGGCGTTCCTCAAGACGGGCTACAACGACGCCTTCTGGCCGATGCGCGCCGAGGCGCTCTCCGGGTATCTGCACGGCAACCCCAAGCCGCTGATCGCCCAGGCGCTGCCCAGGGACACCGGTGCCGCCGCGGAGGAGAACAGCAACGCCGTCTACACGGCGGTGGAGTGCAATGACGCGCCCTGGCCGCACGACTGGCGGACCTGGAACCGGGACAACACCGAGATCGCCCGGATCGCCCCGTTCGAGACCTGGGACAACGCCTGGATGAACCTGCCGTGCGCCTACTGGCCCGGCCACTCGGCGTCGGCCGCGGCCGAACTCCAGGCCGCCGAGCACCGCGCTGACCACCCCGCCGCCGGGCAGGACCTGGCCGATGCCGCAGGCCATGTGGCCAGGACCCAGGTCGACGGCGTGCTCCACGGGCGGCGCGGTCCGCTCGATGTCCACACCGAGCCCGGTGCGCTGCCGCCGGTGCTGCTGCTGGCGGCCGAGCGGGACGCGGCGACGCCGTACCGGGGCGCGCTGGAACTCCAGCGGCGGCTGCCCGGCTCCTCGCTGGTCACCGAGAACGGGGCGGGCACCCACGGCATCGCCTTCAACGACAACGCCTGTGTGACCAAATACGCCGAGGCGTATCTGCTGCACGGGAAGGTCCCGGCGCACCGGGCGTACTGCGCGCCGCGCGCCGAGCCGGTACCGGGCCAGCAGGCGACCCGGGCCCAGCACGCGCTGCCGGGGAAGTAGCCGAGGACCCGCCGCACCGCGGGCCGTCCCCCGAGGGACGGCCCGCGGTGCCGTGTCCGGGCCCCCGGCCGGACCCCCGCGTCCGCTACGCCAGACCCGCGACCAGCTCGGCGACGGGCTTGCGCCGGCCCGTGAAGAACGGGATCTCCTCGCGGACGTGCATCCGCGCCTCGGAGCCGCGCAGGTGACGCATCAGGTCGACGATGCGGTAGAGGTCATCTGCCTCGAAGGCCAGCACCCACTCGTAGTCGCCGAGCGAGAAGGACGGCACGGTGTTGGCGCGCACGTCCGGGAAGCCGCGGGCCATCTTGCCGTGGTCGGCCAGCATCCGACGGCGGTCCTCGTCGGGGAGGAGGTACCACTCGTAGGAGCGCACGAAGGGGTAGACGCTCACATAGGCGCGCGGCTGCTCGTCGGCCAGGAAGGCCGGGATGTGCGACTTGTTGAACTCGGCGGGGCGGTGCAGCGCCATGTTCGACCACACCGGCTCCAGCGCGCGGCCGAGACGGGTGCGGCGGAAGAGGTTGTACGCCTCCTGGAGGGCGTCCGAGCTCTCCGAGTGCCACCAGATCATCACGTCCGCGTCCGCCCGCAGGCCGGACACGTCGTAGGTGCCGCGGACCACCACGTCCTTGGCCGCGAGCTGCGCGAACAGCTCCTCGACCTCGTCGGCGTAGCCGCTGCGGTCCTCCGGCAGCACGTCGCGCAGCTTGAACACGGACCAGAGGGTGTAGCGGATGACCTCGTTGAGGTCCTTGGCCTTCTTGCCGGCGTGCGGCACCTTCTCGGGCGCCGCGGGGGTCTGCGGCGCGGGAGCGGGAGTGGAAGCGTCTGTCATGTCGTCCATTCTCACTCGGCGGGGACGGAGTCCGGCGTCAGGGTGCCGAGGAGCTCGTCGGCGGCGCGGCGCGCCGAGCCGATACAGGCCGGGATGCCGACGCCGTCGTAGACCGCGCCGCACACCCGCAGCGCACCGGGCATCCGGGCGACCGCCTCCCGGATCCTGGCGACCCGGTCCAGATGGCCGACGGAGTACTGCGGCAGTCCGCCCTCCCAGCGGGTGACCGTGCTCGCCACCGGGCGCGCGGTCAGGCCGACCGCCGCGCCGAGGTCGGCGAGCGAGAGGCCGACCAGGTCGGAGTCGTCGCGCTGGAGGTCGGCGGTGTCCTGGTACCTGCCGAGGGAGGTGCGCAGCACGAACAGGCCGGGGTCGGCGGCGCCGATCCAGCCCCACTTGTGGCTGGCGAAGGTCGAGGCCTTGATGTGGCGGCCGTCGACGGGCGGGACGAGGAAGCCGCTGCCGTCCGGCACCCGGTCCAGGTCGGCACGGCGGAAGGCCATGGTGACCAGCGCCATCGAGGCGTAGTCGACGGTGTCCAGCGCGGCGGCCGCGTCGGGGCACCCGTCGCGCAGCAGGCCCGCCGCGGCGCCGGCGGGCGCGGCCAGGACGACCGCGTCGGCCGTGATCGTCCGGTCGCCGAGGCGGATGGACCAGCCCTCGCCCTCGGACCACTGGAGGGCCTCTACGGGGGTGCCGAGGAGGATCTCGCCGCCGGCCCGGCGTACGGCGTCGGCGACAGCGCCCGGCAGCGTCCCGATCCCGCCGTCGATGCCCATGAAGACCGGCGGGGTCCGGTCCGGCCCGCCCGGCGGTGCGGTGGCGGCGGCGCGCGCCTGGATGGCCCGTACGCCCTCGATCAGGGAGCGCTGCGACCGGGCGGCCTCGAAGAGCTGCGGGACGGCGGCGCGCATCGAGATGCGGTAGGCGTCGCCCGCGTAGACCCCGCCGAGCAGCGGTTCGACGAGCCGGTCGACGACCTCCCGGCCGAGCCGCGCGGCGACGTAGGCGCCGACCGCCACGTCTTCCCCGGCCTCGGTCCGCTCCAGCGTCTCGTCCTCGGTGATCCGCACCATCCCCTCCGGGGAGATCACACCGGAGGCGGCGAGCAGACCGAGGTCTCCCGGTACGCCCATGACATGTCCCTTGGGCATCGGGCGCAGCGCGCCGCGGGTCCACAGCGACGCGGTGGCCGTGGCGGGCGGCTGCAGCCGGTCGGCGATGCCGACGGCCCGTGCGAGGTCCACCGCCTCCGGGCGCCTGGCCAGCATCGATTCGGCGCCCAGATCGACGGGGACGTCCGCGATCGCACCGGCGCGCAGCTTGCCGCCGAGCCTGCCGGACGCCTCCAGGACGGTCACCCGGGCGCCGCCTTCGAGCAGACGGTGCGCGGCCGCCAGCCCGGAGATTCCTCCCCCGATGACGACGGCATGGCCGGTCCCGCGGCCCGTACGGCTCTGCGCTGTGCTCATGCCTCCACTCTCTCAGAGCCCACTGACACGACCGTGACCGGATCACGCGGCACGGAGGGCGTCCCGTACGGCCGCGGTCCGCCGAAGGGCCAAGGGGGGAAGGCCACTTCGCGGGGCCACCGGGGTGGTGCCGTCGTGCGCGGTGGCCGTGAGCCCGGGGAGGCGACACCGGGGCGGACGCGGCGGGCGCGCACCGGAGCGCCCGGTGCCGCCTCGGAAGGTGACCGAGAGCCCCGTTGACAGCGGGCAGCGGCGGGCAAAGACTCGTGGTCGGCGGGCGGCGATCTTCGTGCCGCCCCACCGACGTCGAGCCGGGACAGCGAGGACAGCGCCTGATGACCGACCCACACGTACGGGATGTGTACATCGTCGACGCCGTACGGACCCCCGTCGGCAAGTACGGCGGCGCGCTGGCCGGGGTACGGCCCGACGATCTCGCCGCCCATGTGGTCAAGGCCCTGGTGGACCGCACTCCCGGCCTCGATCCGGCGCGCATCGACGACGTCTGCTTCGGCGACGCGAACGGCGCGGGCGAGGACAACCGCAATGTGGCGCGGATGGCGGTCCTGCTCGCCGGGCTGCCGGTGACCGTCCCCGGCGTGACCGTGAACCGGCTGTGCGGGTCGGGCCTGGAGGCGGTCATCCAGGCGTCCCGCGCCATCGCGCACGGCGATGCGCATATCGCGGTGGCGGGCGGCGTGGAGTCGATGAGCCGTGCGCCCTATGTACTGCGCAAACCCGAACGCGCCTTCCCCGCGGGCCATCAGGAGATGTTCTCCTCGACGCTGGGCTGGCGGATGGTCAATCCGCGGATGCAGCCGGAGTGGACGGTCGCGCTGGGCGAGGGCGCCGAGCTGATCGCCGACCAGCACGGCATCACCCGCGAACAGCAGGACGTGTTCGCGCTGGCCAGCCACCAGAAGGCGGTGCGTGCCTGGCAGGAGGGCGCCTACGACGCCGAGGTCGTGCCGCTGCCGGACGTCGAGCTGCTGCGTGACGAGACGATCCGGGAGGCCTCCTCCCTGGAGTCGCTGTCGAAGCTGAAGCCGGTGTTCCGTCCGGCCGGCGGCACGGTCACAGCGGGGAACTCCTCACCGCTCAACGACGGTGCGGCCGCGCTGCTGCTGGTCGATGAGGAGGGGCTGCGGGCCACGGGCCGGGAGCCGCTGGCCCGTATCCGCGCGAGCGCGGTGACCGGTGTCGAGCCGCAGCTGTTCGGCCTGGGCCCCGTGGAGGCGGTGCGGCGCGCGCTGGAGCGGGCCGGGCGCGGCTTCGACGAGGTGGCGGCCTTCGAGCTCAACGAGGCGTTCGCGGCCCAGGCGTTGGGCTGTATCGGGCAGTGGCCGGATCTCGACCCCGCGGTGGTGAATCAGCGTGGCGGCGCCATCGCGATCGGCCACCCGCTGGGCGCGTCCGGCGCCCGTCTCGCGGGCTCGGTGGCCCACCAACTCGCCGCCCTGGGCTCGGGTACCGGCCTCGCCGCGCTGTGCATCGGCGTGGGCCAGGGCCTCGCACTGGTCCTGGAGCGCTGAGCCTCCGCTGCGTGCGGTTGTCGGCCCGGCCGCCCCGCGCGGACGCCGTACGGACCGTAACGTGGCGCCCGCGGCCCGGCGCACCTCCAGGTGGGGCGGCGCCGGCACACTCACCCGTCGCCGCAGCGCAGGACGCGGCGGCACACGACGAAGGGGTACCCGGATGGCGGCGGAACGGCTGGTGGTCGTCGGGGGCGATGCGGCGGGGATGGCCGCGGCATCGCAGGCACGCCGGCTGCGGAAGCCCGACGAGCTGGCGATCACCGCGTTCGAGCGCAGCCACTTCACCTCGTACTCGGCCTGCGGCATCCCGTACTGGGTGGGCGGTGAGGTCGACGGCCCGGACGCGCTGATCGCCCGTACGGCCGAGGAGCACCGCGCCCGGGACATCGATCTGCGGATGCGCACCGAGGTCACCGAACTCGACCTGGACCGCGGCCGGGTGCGGACCCGGGAGCTGGACAACGGCGGCCGGGAGTCGTGGACCGGCTTCGACAAGCTGGTGCTGGCGACCGGCGCCCGGCCGCGCCGCCCCCCTCTGCCGGGGATCGACGCCCCGGGGGTACACGGGGTGCAGAACCTCGACGACGGCCAGGCCCTGCTGGACACCCTCGCCGCGTCGGCCGGCCGTCGGGCGGTCGTCGTGGGCGCGGGGTATATCGGGGTGGAGATGGCCGAGGCGCTGATCCGGCGCGGCTACGCGGTCACCGTCCTGGAGCAGAGCGCCCAGCCGATGTCCACCCTGGACCCGGACATGGGCGCGCTCGTCCATGAGGCGATGTGCGGTATGGGCATCGAGACGGTGCGCGGGGCGACCGTGACCGCGGTGCTGACGGATGCGGAGGGGCGCGCCCGCGCGGTCACCACCGACGACGCCGAGTTCCCGGCGGATGTGGTCGTGCTGGGCATGGGGGTACGTCCCGAGACCTCGCTCGCCGCCGCGGCCGGGCTGCCGCTGGGCGAATCCGGCGGGCTGCTCACCGATCTCGCGATGCGGGTCCGCGGCCAGGACCACATCTGGGCCGGCGGCGACTGCGTGGAGGTCCTGGACCTGGTCTCCGGGCACACCCGGCACATCGCGCTGGGAACCCACGCCAACAAGCACGGGCAGGTCATCGGCGCCAATGTGGGCGGCGGTTACGCCACCTTCCCCGGTGTCGTCGGCACCGCCGTCAGCAAGGTCTGCGATCTGGAAATCGCCCGTACCGGCCTGCTGGAGCGCCATGCGCACGCCGCCGGACTGCGCTTCGTCACGGCGACCGTCGAGGCCACCAACCGCGCCGGCTACTACCCCGGCGCCCGCCCGATGCACGTCAAGATGCTCGCCGAGCGCCGTACGGGCCGGCTGCTGGGGGTGCAGATCGTCGGCCGCGAGGGCGCCGGCAAGCGGGTGGACATCGCGGCGGTCGCGCTCACGGCCGGGATGACGGTGGAGCAGATGACCGCCCTCGACCTCGGTTACGCCCCGCCGTTCTCCCCGGTCTGGGACCCGGTCCTGGTGGCGGCCCGCAAGGCGACCGGCGCCGTACGGGCCGCCGGGGTCTGACACCGCGGTACGGCGGCCCGGCCCGGCGGCCCCGTCCTTCAGCGCGCGGTCTGCGTGTGCACGTACTCGACCAGGCGGGTCAGCGCGTCCGGGTCGGTGGTGGGCAGGACGCCGTGGCCGAGGTTGAAGATGTGGCCTTCCAGGCCGGCGGCCGCGTCGAGGACCTCCCGGGCCTTGGTCTCGACGGCCTCCCGCGGGGCGAAGAGCACGGCCGGATCGATATTGCCCTGGAGCGTCTTGCCGGGACCGACGCGGCGGGCCGCTTCGTCCAGCGGGACCCGCCAGTCGACGCCGACGACATCCGCGCCCGCCTCGCCCATCAGGCCGAGGAGTTCACCGGTGCCGACACCGAAGTGGATGCGCGGGACGCCCAGGCCCTCGACGGCGCGGAAGACCTTGGCGGAGGCGGGCATCACGGAGCGGCGGTAGTCGGCGGGCGCCAGCGCGCCGACCCAGGAGTCGAAGAGCTGCACCGCGCTCGCCCCGGCCGCGATCTGCACCTTGAGGAAGGCGGCGGTGATGTCGGCCAGCCGGTCCAGGAGGTCGGCCCACAGCTGCGGGTCGCCGTACATCATGGCCTTGGTGCGCTCGTGGTTGCGCGACGGGCCGCCCTCGACGAGGTAGCTGGCGAGCGTGAAGGGCGCGCCGGCGAAGCCGATCAGCGGGGTGCCGCCCAGCTCACGGACGAGCATGCCGATCGCCTCGGTGACGTACGGGACGTCGCCGGGCTCCATGGGGCGCAGCCGGTCCAGATCGGCGCGGGTACGGATCGGGTTCTCGACGACCGGGCCGACGCCGGGCTTGATGTCGAGGTCGATGCCGATGGCCTTGAGGGGAACGACGATGTCGCTGAAGTAGATGGCGGCGTCGACGTTGTGGCGGCGCACGGGCTGCAGCGTGATCTCGGTGACCAGATCGGGCCGCATGCACGAGTCGAGCATCGCGATGCCCTCGCGGACCTTGCGGTACTCGGGAAGCGAGCGTCCGGCCTGACGCATGAACCACACCGGCGTGTGCGGCACCGGCTCACGCCGGCACGCCTTGAGGAATGCCGAGTCCTGGGTACCGGCCTGCTGCTGGGGGATGTCGTTGGCGCTCACGCCCCAAATCTTCGCACGACGGCGTACGCGCCGATCGGGGCAGGTGGCCGATATCTCCGCATGCGCCCGGGGGCACCTCCGAATGGGCGACGCGCGCACCGGGTGTCCTCCCCATATGCGGGCCCGGTTCCGCCTAATCTTCCGGGCATGGCTGCGGCTCACGAACACCTCGCGGACAGCGCGGACGACGCCCCGATCCCCTTCCGTCGGGCGGTCGAGGCGCTTCGCGCGGCACGACTGCGGCCGGAGATCGAGATCGATCCGACGCCCGCGCCGAAGCGGCTCGCCCCGTTCGCGTACGCGCTGGAGGCGGCGGTCGTCGACCGCGGCGCGGGTCCGGACGGCGAGGACCGGGATCTGGCGGACGGGCGGCTGGTGGTGCTGCACAACCCGGCCGGGGACGACGCCTGGCAGGGCACGTTCCGTGTGGTGACGCTGGCGCGCGCGGAACTGGAGCCGGAGATGGGCGCCGATCCGCTGCTGCCGGAGGTGTCCTGGTCGTGGCTCACGGGGGCGCTGGACGCGCGCGGGGTGCACTACGGCGCACCGAGCGGCACGGTCACCCGGGCCGGCTCGCACTACTTCGGCGGGCTCGCGGCGCGTGAACCCGCGACCCAGATCGAGATCCGGGCGTCCTGGACGCCGGCCGAGGGCCCCGGCGGGGTGCCGGATCTGGCGGCGCATCTGGCGGCGTGGTGCGATCTGCTGTGCCAGGTGGCGGGCCTGCCGCCGGCCCCGCTCGACATGACGACGCGCGGCGGGGTCGTCCCGCTGCCGCAGCGCCGCGGCGCACAACCGCGCTGAACTCGGCGTTTCCCCGCGGGCGGGCCCAGGTGAGGGTGCCCGCCCGCCGCCGTTCCCGGTGATCGTTCCGCTGCCCGGCCGCGCCGCGCCCGCTTCCGCCGTCTCGCCCCGACCCGGTCCGCTGACGAGGTCCGGGCGGCATCGCGTACGGCTCTGATCACCTCGGTGCGCACTGGGTGCTCACCCTGATCGATCACGCATCCGATTTGCCCGAATTGCCCCTAACTAAATCGTGATCAAAGTCTAAAGTCCCGCCGGATTGCTGCCGAAGAGGTCAGTGACCCTTCAAACACGGATCATTCCGGCTCCCCCCAGCCGGCTCCGTCCCCCGCCACTCCCCCAGGAGGCCCGGTGTCTGTTCTCCTCGAGCAACCTTCGAGCCTGGTCGCCTACCGCCCGAACAAGCCGACGGCCATGGTCGTCGTGGCCGACCCTCGCGTCCGCTCCACCGTCACCCGCCACCTGTGGGCCCTCGGAGTGCGTGACGTGATCGAGGCGTCGTCCATCGCGGAGGCCCGTCCCCGCGTCGGCAACCCGCGCGACATCTGCGTTGCCGACGTCCACCTTCCCGACGGCTCCGGCCTCACGCTGCTGTCCGAGACCCGGGCGGCGGGGTGGCCCAACGGCCTCGCACTGTCCGCGGCCGACGACATCGGCGCGGTACGCAACGCCCTGGCCGGCGGCGTCAAGGGCTATGTCGTCACCGGCACCCGTACCAACCTGGGCCTCCCCGGCCGCCCCGGTGCCTCACCGATCGGCGCCAACGCGGCCCGGATGCAGCGCCGTCCCCCGGGCGCCCCCGGTCACCCGGGCGGCTACCGGGAGCTGTCGGGGCGCGAGGTCGAGGTGTTGCGGCTGGTGGCGGAGGGCCAGTCCAACAAGGCCATCGGCGTCTCGATGGGGCTGTCGGCACTGACCGTCAAGAGCCACCTCGCCCGTATCGCCCGCAAGCTCGGCACCGGTGACCGGGCCGGAATGGTGGCGGTCGCCCTGCGTACCGGCATCATTCACTGACCATCCATACGACCGGCTCGCCCGTCGAGGGAACGTTCCCTCGACGGGCGACGTGCATACACAGATACCCTTGACTGGTGACCGACGCCCAAAAGACCGCAGCAGAGACGACAGAGACGACACTGCGAGCGACCGGAGACTCACCTCCGGACCCCCGACCGGCGCCGGTCCCTCTCCTGGAACCCCGCGAAGGCATCCCCCCGGTGACCGCCACGGACGAGGCGCTCGCCGAGGTCGTGGCCGCCTTCGCGGCCGGTACGGGCCCGGTGGCCGTCGACGCCGAGCGGGCCTCGGGCTACCGCTACGGCCAGCGCGCCTACCTCGTACAGCTGCGCCGCGAGGGCGCCGGCAGTGTGCTGGTCGACCCGGTCGGCTGCCCCGACCTGTCGGCCCTGGGGGAGGCGATCGGCGACGCCGAGTGGGTGCTGCACGCCGCCACCCAGGACCTCCCGTGCCTGCGTGACATAGGGATGGTCCCCGCCCGGCTGTTCGACACCGAGCTGGCCGGGCGGCTGGCCGGCTTCGCCCGGGTCGGCCTGGGCGCCATGGTCGAGAACGTGCTCGGCTTCGCCCTGGAGAAGGGCCACTCCGCCGTCGACTGGTCCACCCGCCCGCTGCCCGAGCCCTGGCTGCGCTATGCCGCGCTCGATGTCGAGCTCCTGGTGGATCTGCGGGACGCGCTGGAGGAGGAGCTGACGCGGCAGGGGAAGCTGGAGTGGGCCCGGCAGGAGTTCGCGGCGATCGCCGCCGCTCCCCCGCCGCCGCCCCGCAAGGACCCCTGGCGCCGTACGTCCGGCATGCACAAGGTCCGCCGGCGCCGCCAGATGGCGGTCGTACGGGAGCTGTGGACGGCCCGTGACCAGGTCGCCCAGCGGCGCGACGTCTCGCCCGGCAAGGTGCTCGGGGACGCCGCGATCGTGGAGGCGGCGCTGAGCCTGCCGCCGAACAGTCACGCGCTGGCGGGGCTGCCGGGCTTCGGCCACCGGATGGGCCGCCGGGCGCTGGAGCAGTGGCAGGCCGCCGTGGACCGCGCCCGTGCGCTGCCCGAGAGCGAGCTGCCGCAGCCCGGACAGCCGCTCAACGGCCCGCCGCCGCCCCGCGCTTGGGCCGACAAGGACCCGGCCGCCGCGGCCCGGTTGTCGGCCGCCCGCGCGGCGGTCACCGCGCTCGCCGAGGAACTGAATCTCCCGCAGGAGAACTTGATCACTCCGGACACGGTGCGCAGGCTGTGCTGGGAACCGCCGGCCGAGCCCACCCGGGCATCGGTCGCCGAGGTGCTGTCCGGCCACGGCGCCCGCCCCTGGCAGATCGAGCAGGTCGCGCCGATCCTCACCGAGGCGCTGCTGACGGACGCCTGCTGACGCGGCTGCCCCGGGCCGGAGTTCCGGACCGGGGCAGTTTGCGGACGGCCGGTCAGTCCTGGTCGACGTGCATCCACAGGACCTTGCGGTTGGTGGCGTCGATCTCGTAGGTGGTCTCGTTCCAGTCGTCGGCGGTCACCACGCCCACCGTCCACGCCACGTCGTCGTTGTCGCCGTGGTCGGCGTCGCCGAGCTCGATGGTCGTGACGGTGCCCTTCGTCTTCTCGGTCGCCGTCTGCGCGGCCTGCTGGGCCGTGACGGTGGCCTTGGACAGCCGGGCGGCCAGTTCCTGCTTGTCGCCGGGGTCGTCCGACTGGGCGCGCGGCTTCTCCGCCGTACCGGAGACCGCGTCGACCCGCACGGCGTACGCCGTCCCGTCGGTCGTCGCGACCACGGTGTCCCAATACGGGCTGGCGGGCGTCCCCTTGAGTTCCGCGGCGATCGCCTCCGAGGACGGGACGGTCGCGATCGCCGCCTTCAGCGCGTGCTCGTAGTCCGTCTTGATCTTGGGGATCAGGGCCTTGCGCTGAGCCTGGTCCGCGCTGAGCGAACCGGTCGGGGAGGCGGGGCCGGTGGCGGGCACCGCCCGTGAGGGACCCGCGCTCTTCTGGGGGCTCGCCGTGTCGTTGCCGCTGCTCCCGCAGCCCGACAGCAGCGCGCCCGCGGCGGCGACGGCACAGACCAGTCCGATCGTGCGCGGCCCCGCCGGACGCCCGCGCCGGACCACGACACCACTCCTCTTCGTATCCATATGTGCACTTTAGGTGTGTGATGGGATGAATTGCGCCAAGACCCGACGGCATTCAGCCCTTTTCGATCACCGGTTTCCACCGGTTGCGGGGCCGCTGCCGAGCCGCCGGAGCATCCACCGGGTGTGACCTTCAACGCTCCGGGCGGTGGGGGTGTGCAGCTTGGTTACCCGTAAGTAGCATGTCGGGGGGAAGCGCCCTCCGGGGCGCCCCGCAGCAGCAGTGCCATCCCGCACCTGGAGGAGAGCCAACGTGCCTCGTACCGCTAGGGACGTCGTCTTCGTCGACGGCGTCCGCACCCCGTTCGGCAAGGCGGGCCCGAAGGGCATCTACCACGAGACCCGCGCCGACGATCTCGTCGTGAAGGCCATCCGGGAGCTGCTGCGCCGCAACCCGGACCTGGACCCCGCGAAGATCGACGAGGTGGCCATCGCCGCCACCACCCAGATCGGTGACCAGGGTCTGACCATCGGCCGCACGGCCGGCATCCTCGCGGGCCTCCCGCAGTCCGTCCCCGGCTACTCCATCGACCGCATGTGCGCCGGTGCGCTGACCGCCGTCACGGCGACCGCCGGCTCCATCGCCTTCGGCGCGTACGACGCCGTCATCGCCGGCGGTGTCGAGCACATGGGCCGCCACCCCATGGGTGAGGGCGTCGACCCCAACCCGCGGTTCGTGAGCGAGAAGCTCGTCGACCAGTCGGCCCTGTTCATGGGCATGACGGCGGAGAACCTCCACGACCGCTACCCGCACATCACCAAGCAGCGCGCCGACGAGTACGCCGTGCGCTCGCAGGAGAAGGCGGCGAAGGCGTACGCGAACGGGAAGATCCAGCAGGATCTGGTGCCGGTCTCGGTGCGCAACACCAACGCGGAGGTCGGCGAGACGGGCTGGGGCCTGGTCACCGCCGACGAGCCGATGCGTCCGGGGACGACCCTGGAGAACCTCGCCGGCCTCAAGACGCCGTTCCGTACCCACGGCCGCGTCACCGCCGGTAACGCCGCCGGTCTCAACGACGGCGCCACCGCCTCGATCATCGCCTCGGAGGACTTCGCCCGGGAGAACGGCCTCCCGGTGAAGATGCGTCTGGTCTCCTACGCCTTCGCCGGCGTCGAGCCCGAGGTCATGGGCTACGGCCCGATCCCGGCCACCGAGAAGGCGCTCGCCAAGGCGGGTCTGGGCATCGAGGACATCAACCTCTTCGAGATCAACGAGGCGTTCGCCGTGCAGGTGCTCGCCTTCCTCGACCACTACGGCATCGCCGACGACGACGCGCGCGTCAACCAGTACGGCGGCGCGATCGCGTTCGGCCACCCGCTGGCCTCCTCCGGCGTGCGGCTGATGACGCAGCTGGCCCGGCAGTTCGAGGAGCAGCCGGAGGTCCGCTACGGCCTGACCACCATGTGCGTCGGCTTCGGCATGGGCGCGACGGTCATCTGGGAGAACCCGAACCACAAGGACGCCGGAGGCGACAAGTGAGCACCACCACCACCGCCGAACTCCTGAAGGGTGCGGCCGAGCTGTTCCCCGACGAGGTCGTCACGTCGGCGCACGTCCGCCACCTCGATCTGCCGTACGGCGCGGGCCGGTTCGCGCTGATCACGCTCGACAACGGCTTCGACCACACCAAGCCGACCACCTTCGGTCCGGGCTCGCTGGCGAACCTCAACGCCGCGCTCAACCAGGTCGAGAAGGAGGCCGCGGACGGCGAGATCGTCGGCGTCGGCGTCACCGGCAAGCCGTTCATCTTCGCCGTCGGCGCCGACCTCAAGGGCGTCGAGCTGCTGAAGCGGCACGAGGACGCGCTGGCCATCGGCAAGGGCGGCCACGAGGTCTTCAAGCGGCTGTCCCAGCTGGCCGTGCCGACCTTCGCGTACTACAACGGTGCCGCGATGGGCGGCGGCGTCGAGGTCGGTCTGCACTGCTCGTACCGCACGGTCTCCAAGGCCGCGCCCGCCTTCTCGCTGCCCGAGGTCTTCCTCGGTCTCGTACCGGGCTGGGGCGGCTGCGCGCTGCTGCCCAACCTGATCGGCGCGGACAAGGCCGTCTCGGTCATCATCGAGAACTCGCTCAACCAGAACAAGCAGCTCAAGGGCCAGCAGGTCTTCGACCTCGGCATCGCGGACGCGATCTTCGAGGGTGCGGACTTCCTGGAGCAGTCGCTGATCTGGACCGCGAACGTCCTCAAGGGCGACGTGAGCGTCGAGCGCCCCGAGGTCGACCGCGGCGAGGCCTGGGACCAGGCCGTCGCCAAGGGCCGGTTCATCGCCGACGGCAAGGTGCACGGCGCCGCCCCGGCCGCCTACCGGGCGCTGGACATCATCGCCGCCGCCAAGGACGGCGACCTGCAGGCCGGTTTCGACGCCGAGGACCAGGCCCTGGCGGACCTGATCATGGGTGGCGAACTCCGCGCCGGCATCTACTCGTTCAACCTCGTGCAGAAGCGCGCCAAGCGGCCGGCCGGTGCGCCGGACAAGAACCTCGCGCGTCCGGTCAGCAAGGTCGGTGTCGTCGGCGCCGGTCTGATGGCCTCGCAGCTGGCCCTGCTGTTCCTGCGCCGCCTGGAGGTGCCGGTCGTGCTGACCGACATCGACCAGGAGCGCGTCGACAAGGGTGTGGGCTATGTCCACGCCGAGATCGACAAGCTGCTCGGCAAGGGCCGGATCAACCAGGACAAGGCCAACCGCCTTAAGGCCCTGGTCTCCGGTGTCCTCGACAAGGCCGAGGGCTTCTCCGACGCCGACTTCATCATCGAGGCGGTCTTCGAGGAGATCGGCGTCAAGCAGCAGGTGTTCGCCGAGGTCGAGGCCGTCGCCCCGGCGCACGCGATCCTCGCCACCAACACCTCCTCGCTGTCGGTCACCGAGATGGCGTCGAAGCTGAAGCACCCCGAGCGGGTCGTCGGCTTCCACTTCTTCAACCCCGTCGCGATCCTCCCGCTGCTGGAGATCGTGCGCGGCGAGAAGACCGATGACGCCTCACTGGCCACCGCGTTCGGTGTCGCCAAGAAGCTGAAGAAGACCGCGGTGCTGGTGAAGGACGCCCCGGCGTTCGTCGTCAACCGCATCCTGACCCGCTTCATGGGCGAGATCCAGAACGTCATCGACGAGGGCACCCCGGTCGAGACCGCCGAGAAGGCCATCGAGCCGCTCGGTCTGCCGATGTCGCCGCTGGTGCTGCTGGAACTGGTCGGCCCGGCGATCGGTCTGCATGTCTCCGAGACCCTGAACGGTGCCTTCCCGGACCGCTTCAAGGTGTCCCCGAACCTCAAGGCCGTCGTCGAGGCGGGCAAGCGCGGCTTCTACGTCTACGACTCCGGCAAGCCGGAGCTGGACCCCGAGGTCGCCGCGCTCCTCAAGCAGGGCGATGTCGTCCTGACCGAGGAGCAGGTCCGCGACCGCGTCCTGGACGCGGTGGCGCAGGAGATCGGCCTGATGCTGGACGAGGGCGTGGTCGCCGAGGCGCAGGACATCGACCTGTGCCTGATCACCGGCGCCGGCTGGCCCTTCCACCTGGGCGGCATCACGCCGTACCTGGACCGGGCCGGTGTCTCCGAGCGGGTGCGGGGCAAGAAGTTCCTGGCCCCTGGCATCGCGAGCGTGCCCGCGTAACGGTGCACGACTGACAGCGGATTGCGCGGGCCGGCTCGGCGGAGCCGGCCCGCGCTTCCGTGTGCCGGGGCCGGCAGCGGTCCGGCGTGGGAGGGTGGCGCCATGGATTCCTTGGTCATTGTCGATGCCGCGAACGTCGTCGGCTCGGTGCCCGACGGCTGGTGGCGGGACCGGCACGGCGCGGCGGAACGGCTGCGCGACGCGCTGCCCCGCTACACCGCCGAGGGGCTGCCGGGGCTGCTGGCGCCGCCCCTGGAAATGGTGCTGGTGGTGGAGGGCGCGGCGCGTGGGGTCGCGTCCGTGGAGGGCGTCCGGGTGGTACCGGCGGACGGCAGCGGCGACGACCGGATCGTGCAGCTGGTCACGGACGAGGGCGGTGGACGCGACTGCCTGGTGATCACCGCGGACCGCGCACTGCGCGAGCGCGTCCAGGCTTTGGGCGCCCGGGTGACGGGGCCTCGGGCGGTGTGGGGGCGGGGGCGCGGCGGGGGCGGCTCGGTCTAGGCAGTCCGTCAGGCATCGAAGCTGCGGCGGGCGCCGCCGGTGGTCAACGGACCGGCGGCGCCCCGTTCCGGTCAGGAGCAGCGCTTGTAGAAATGCTGCCAGCCGTCGCCGGGCATGGCCGGCGGCTCGGCCGGGGTCCCGAACTCGCCGTACTTCACCTGCAACTCGTAGTTGTACGCCCCCGGGCCGCTGCCCGGCTTGGTCAGGCGCACGTCCCGCTCCAGCGACCCGTCACCGGCGTTGTTGAGGATCGCGAGGTCCGGGTACGCGTCGCCGCCGTAGTTGGCGATCCGGAGCTGCTTTGCCTCGCCGTGGTCGCCGATGTCGGAGTGCCGGGCCTTGGCGGAGCCCAGGTTCGACCGCTTCAGCGGGCCGGGGCGGTACTCCGCGACGCGTGCCGTCGAGGGGTCGTCCCCATCGGCCGGCGTGACGAGATTGACGACCATGTCCAGGGTGCCGTCGCGCTGGAAGTCGGCGACCGCGGCGGACGCGATCTCCCCCTTCTTGGCGCCCAGCAGTTGGCTGACGGCCTGCTTCTTGCCGAACGAACCGTCCGGGTTCCCCCACTGGACGGTCATCTTGGTGCCGGTGTGCCCGGGGTTGCTGATCTTGTCAGGGCGGCGGTCACCGTCGAGATCGCCGACCAGCGTCGTGGCATCGGCCAGGCACGGGGCCGTCGCCGTAGCGGCCTTGCCGGCCCGTGCCGCACCGCCCGAGGCGGCCGCACCGGCCTGGTGGCCGACAGCGGTCAGGGGCAGGGCGACAGCCGCGACCGGCACGGCGATCAGACGTAAATGCTTACGAAGCATCTCCAACTCCTCACATCGTTGTTGCGAGGTGAGATACCGCAAATGCCCCGGACGTTCATGCCCGGATCGGCGTATTACGGAATCGTGACGTGCGAACGGGCTTGCCGGAAAACCCGGTTGCCGGGCGCACCGCACTCGTCCGCCGCGCCGCGGTCGATGTCAGTGGTGGCTGACAGTATGGCGATCATGAGCCGGATCATTTCGTTCAACACCGCCGACAAAGCCGACGTCGTGGCCTTTCTCGGGGCCGCCGGAAAGCTGACGCCTGACCAGCAGCGCAACCTCGACGTCATGCGGGAGCTGGCGCAGGCCGATCAGCGCGACCTCGACCATCAGGGCCTCGACTGGGGTCTGTCCATCCCGGAGGCGCTCGACCATCTCGTAGCCGGTCATGCCAGTTCAGACGCCGAGTACGCGGCCGCCGCCTACTACAGCGCCCTCCAGCGCATCATCGACCGCAATGGCTCCGACCCCTCCGACCTGGGTGTGTACTCCAAGCCCAGCACCTTCTTCGGCCTGCTGGACGAGGAGCTGCGCCGGCTGGGCGTGAGCGCCGATCTGCTGCTGCACGACCACCTCTTCTCCGGGCCCCCCGAAGAGATCCCCTTCTTCATCCCGTACCCCGTGGACGGCCCGCACATCGGCATGTTCCCACTGGCCAAGGCCAAGCCCGCCGCGGACGCCTACCGCGCGGTCCTGGACCGGCTGGACGGTTTCACGTATGAACTCCAGCTGCTCATCGAGAAGTTGGAGTTCGAGCACACTGAGTGGGAGTTCGCCACGAAGAACCTCGACTGGTACACCCAGGACACCATCTTCTTCTCCATCAGGGGCTGACCCGTACGGACAGCCGGGGGCGCCTAGCATTCCCCCATGATTCCCTTACGTGCCGAACTCTCCCTCGGCGGGCGCCGCTTGTCCTACCTGGACTTCGGTGGGCCCGGCCGCCCCCTGGTCGCGCTGCACGGCCATATGTCCGAGGGGGCCGGCTTCGCCGCCGTGGCGCGGGAGCTGGCCCCCGAGTGGCGGGTGATCGCACCGGATCAGCGCGGCCACGGTGACTCGGACCGTGCCGCCGACTACACCCGTGAGGGATACGTCGCCGATGTCGCGGCACTCCTCGACCATCTCGGCCTGGCGCGGGTGCCGCTGCTCGGGCACTCTCTCGGCGGTATCAACGCCTATCAGTTCACCGCCCGTCACCCGGACCGGGTGAGCGCGCTCGTCAACGCCGAGGGGCCGGCCGAGGTGGTCCCGGACGACGCCAACCCGGTGCGTTTCGTCAGCCGGTTGCCGTACTTCGCGGCCACCCGTGAGGAACTGCTCGACGGCCTCGACTGGATGGCCCCCTACTGCGCGGACGGCCTCCGCCGGGGCCCGCACGGTGGTTGGCGGCTCGGCTTCCACCCGCAAGACCTCGCCGAGTCCGATGCGCGGGCGGTCGGCGACCACTGGGCCGACTGGACGGACGGCGGCTGCCCCGCCCTGCTGATCGTCGGCTCCCACGGCATCATTCCGGCGGAGCAGGCCCGCGCCATGGCGGAACGCCGTCCCGGCACCCGCGTCGTCCGGCTGGCGGGCGGCCACTTCGTCCACACCGAGGATCTGACGGGGTTCGCACGGGTCGTGCGGGAGTTCCTCGCCTCCCATCTGCCGGGGACGGCGTAGGGCGAGGCCTGTGGCCCACGGCGAAGCCCCCGGGTACGGCGAGTCGCCCGGCCCACGGCAGGGCCCCGCACGCCAAGCCGCCGGCACGGACGCACGGACGCACGCCGAGGCCCCGTACACCGCGCTGTCGCGGGGTACGGGGCCGGGCAGAAGACAGCGGAGACTCGGGGCCGTTGGTCGGCCGTCAGCCGCCGGGCTTGCCGTTGCGGAGGCCGAGGCGGCTGTGTGAGCGGCCGTAGAGGAAGTAGATGACGAAACCGGCCACCATCCAGATGGCGAACCGGACCCAGGTCTCGGCGGGCAGATTGAGCATCAGCCACACCGAGGCCGCGATGGAGAGCACCGGCACCAGCGGTACCAGCGGAGTGCGGAAGGACCGCGGCAGATCGGGCCGGGAGCGGCGGAGCAGGATGACGCCGACGGCGACCACGACGAACGCGAACAGGGTGCCGATGTTGACCAGTTCGGCGAGTTCGTCGATCGAGGTGAAGCCGGCGACGACAGCGACGACGGCACCCAGCACGAGGGTGGACCGATAGGGGGTGCCGTACCGCGGGTGGGAGCGGGAGAAGCCGCGCGGCAGCAGCCCGTCCCGGCTCATCGCGAAGAACACCCGGCTCTGGCCGAGCAGCAGGATCAGACAGACCGAGGTCAGACCGATGGCGGCGCCGAAACTGATCACGCCCGCGAAGAAGGGCTGACCGAGGTCCTTGAAGGCGTCGGCGAGCGGGGCGTCGGTGGAGAGCTTGCTGTATTTCTCCATGCCGGTCACGACGACCGACACGGCCACGTAGAGCAGCGTGCAGATGGCCAGGGAGCCGAGGATGCCGCGCGGCACGTCACGCTGCGGGTGGCGGGTCTCCTCGGCGGCGGTGGCGACGATGTCGAAGCCGATGAAGGCGAAGAAGACCACGGCCGCGGCGGCGAAGATGCCCATCAGCCCGAAGTTGGCGGGGGTGAAGCCGAACATCAGCTGGGCCAGCGGCGCGGCCAGTCCGCCGCCGGCTTCGACGGGCTCGCTGGGCGGGATGAACGGTGTGTAGTTGGCGCCGCTGATGAAGAAGGCACCGGCGACGATGACCAGCAGCACGACGGTGACCTTGATCCCGACGACCAGCGTCGTCACCCGCGAGGACAGCTTCATCCCGAGCACGAGGATGCCGGTGATCGCCAGTACGAGGAGGAAGGCGAGCAGATCGAAGCCGAACTGCCCCTCATGGGTGCCGGACAGCCCGACGGGCAGATGCAGCCCGGCGCTGTCCAGCAGGGATCGCACATAGCCGGACCAGCCGACCGCGACCACCGCACAGCCCAGGGCGAGTTCCAGGATCAGGTCCCAGCCGATGATCCAGGCGGGGAGTTCGCCCAGCGAGGCGTAGGCGAAGGTGTAGGCCGAGCCGGCGACCGGCACGGTGGAGGCGAACTCCGCGTAACACAGCGCCGCCAGCGCGCAGACCACGCCCGCGACGACGAAGGACAGGGCGACGGCGGGGCCGGCCTGTTCCTTGGCGATTTTTCCGGTCAGAACGAAAATGCCGGTGCCGATGACGACACCGACACCGAAGACGGTCAGATCGAGCGCCGACAGGGATTTCTTGAGCGCGTGCTCCGGCTCCTCGGTATCGAGGATCGACTGCTCCACGGACTTCGTCCGGAACAGACCGCGATTGCGGCGTGAATCATGTGGTGTGCCGTGCTGTGTGCTCATGGGCGAACCTCCGCCTGGACGACCCTCGCAACTCTCCTGAACTGACCGAGTCTCCGCAATGTGTGGAAACAGTCAGCTTCGGCGGGGCCTCCGGGCGGCGGGGAATCACCCGATGGGATGCGGCCGTACGTATGCCGATGGGCCGGGCGGCACATCCGTAGGGATGACCGGCCCGGCCCATCGTGCCGTCCGCGGGATCAGTCGCGGGTGGCCTCGGCCGGCTCGGCCGCGCCCTCGCGGGCGGCCTCCGGGGCGTCCGCGGTGTCGTCCCCGGCCGAACGGAGCGGGGACTGGGAGAGCCCGTCGATCTTGGAGACCAGACCGGTCACCTGGCGGGCGATGTCCGGCGCGGTGAGCCCGATCTCCGCCATGACCTCCTTGCGGGAGGCGTGGTCGAGGAACTGCTCAGGGATACCGAAGTCGCGCAGCGGCAGGTCCACCCCGGCGTCGCGCAGCGCCTGCGCGACGGCCGAACCGACGCCGCCGGAACGGATGTTGTCCTCGACGGTGACCACGACCCGGTGCTTGGCGGCCAGGCCCGGCAGCGCCGCGTCGACCGGCTTGACCCAGCGCGGGTCGACGACGGTGGTCGAGATGCCCTGCTTGTCCAGGAGATCGGCGATCTCCAGGCACATCGGGGCGAGCGCGCCGACCGAAACCAGGAGGACGTCGGGCCGGGTGACGCCCTCGGCGGGCTCGCGCAGCACGTCCATGCCGCCGACCCGTCCCAGCGCCTCGACGGCGGGGCCGACCGCGCCCTTGGAGTAGCGCACCACGGTGGGCGCGTCGTCGATCTCGACGGCCTCCCGCAGCTGGGCGCGGACCTGGTCGGCGTCGCGCGGCGCGGCGATCCGCAGACCGGGGACGACCTGCAGGATCGACATGTCCCACATGCCGTTGTGCGAGGCGCCGTCGGTGCCGGTGATGCCGGCCCGGTCCAGTACGAAGGTGACCCCGCACTTGTGCAGCGCCACGTCCATCAGCACCTGGTCGAAGGCGCGGTTGAGGAAGGTGGCGTAGACGGCGAAGACCGGGTGCAGACCGCCGGTGGCCATGCCCGCGGCGGAGACCGCGGCGTGCTGCTCGGCGATGCCGACGTCGTAGACGCGGTCGGGGAAGGCCTTGGCGAACTTGTCCAGTCCGACGGGCTGGAGCATGGCCGCCGTGATGGCGACGATGTCCTTGCGCTCCTTGCCCAGCTCGACCATCTCGTCGCCGAAGACGGACGTCCAGTCCTTGCCGCCCGAGGAGAGGGGCAGGCCGGTGTCGGGGTGGATCTTGCCGACGGCGTGGAAGCGGTCCGCCTCGTCCTGGAGGGCGGGCTGGTAGCCGCGGCCCTTCTCGGTGAGGCAGTGGACGATGACCGGGCCGCCGAAGCGCTTGGCGCGCGTCAGCGCGGACTCCAGCGCCTCGATGTCATGACCGTCGATCGGGCCGACGTACTTGAGGCCCAGGTCCTCGAACATGCCCTGCGGCGCGATGAAGTCCTTCAGGCCCTTCTTGGCGCCGTGCAGGGTCTCGTAGAGCGGCTTGCCGACGACGGGCGTGCGCTCCAGCAGGTCCTTGCCACGGGCGAGGAAGCGCTCGTAGCCGTCGGTGGTGCGCAGGGTCGCCAGGTGGTTGGCGAGGCCGCCGATGGTCGGGGCGTAGGAGCGCTCGTTGTCGTTGACGACGATGACGAGCGGGCGGTCCTTGGCGGCGGCGATGTTGTTGAGCGCCTCCCAGGCCATGCCGCCGGTCAGCGCGCCGTCACCGATGACCGCGGCGACCCGGTCGTCGCAGCCGCGTACCTCGTTGGCCTTCGCGATGCCCTCGGCCCAGCCGAGCACCGTGGAGGCATGGCTGTTCTCGATGACGTCGTGCTCGGACTCGGCACGGGACGGGTAGCCGGACAGGCCGCCCTTCGCCTTGAGCTTGGTGAAGTCCTGACGGCCCGTGAGCAGCTTGTGGACGTAGGACTGGTGCCCGGTGTCGAAGAGGACCTTGTCCTTCGGGGAGTCGAAGACACGGTGCAGGGCGATGGTCAGCTCGACCACGCCGAGGTTCGGGCCGAGGTGGCCGCCGGTCTTGGACACCTCATCGACAAGGAAGGTACGGATCTCCCCCGCCAGCTGGTCGAGCTGCTCCGGGTCCAGTCGGTCCAGATCGCGCGGTCCCCTGATACGGGACAGCAACGCCCTCCCGTCGCCCGCCACCGCCCCGGCCGGACGCGCTTTGCGCGGCACCTCCTGCACCCCTGCCTCCTTGCTGCTTGCTGCCGTGGATCGAGCTTGCCGATCAAACGAGTCTAATGTTGCGTCCGCCGCGGCGACGCCCGGGCCTTGCGATGTATGTCACTCGGGTGACACGGGCTCCGGCACGCCGCACGGCGTACGGCGCCGCACGCGGACCGGCCCCCACCGGATGATGCCCGGTGGGGGCCGGCGCCGTCGGACGGCTGCCGCGATCAGGTGCGTCCGGCCGTCTTCTGTGTCCGGCGGGAGACCGAGTCGATGACCACGGCGGCGAGCAGCACCGCGCCGGTGATCATGTACTGGATCTCGCTCGCCATGCCGAGCAGGTTCAGGCCCTGCTGGATCGACTGGATGACCAGCATGCCCAGCAGCGCGGACCAGATCTTGCCACGGCCACCGAAGAGGCTGGTACCGCCGATGACCGCCGCCGCGATGACATTCATCAGGGTGTTGCCGGCGCCCAGGTTCTTGGTGGCGCCGCCGGAGAGGCTGGCGATGAACAGTCCGCCGAAGGCCGCGAGCATGCCGGAGACGGCGAAGACGCTGATCCGGATCTTGTTCACATTGATACCGGCGCGGCGGGCCGCCTCGGCGTTGCCGCCGACCGCGAAGATCTGCCGGCCGTAGGTGGTACGGCGCACCACGAAGTCGGCGATGACCAGGACCGCGAGGAACAGCACCAGGGCCAGCGGCAGACCGCGGGCGCCCGGCGGCTCGTTCAGGACGTAGGCGACGACGAAGGAGAGCACCGCGACCACGCCGGTGCGCAGCAGCACCTCGCTGAGCGGGCGGGACGGCAGGGCGGCGGCCCGGCGGCGCTTGCTGTCCAGCAGCAGCGAGCCGGCGTAGGCGAGGACCGCGACCAGCGCGAGGCCGTAGGCGGCGCCCTTGTCCTCGAAGTAGTAGCCGGTGAGGTTCTCCACGACGCTGCCGCTCGGCGTGTTGATGGAGCCTTCCTTGCCCATCATCCAGATCTGCAGGCCGCTCCACCCGAGGAAACCGGCCAGCGTGACGACGAACGCCGGCACCCCGATCTTGGCGAAAAAGAACCCGTGCAGGGCGCCGATGGCCGCACCGGCCGCGATGGCGATCAGCACCGCGAGCCAGTCGTTGACGCCATGGGTGACGCTGAGCACGGCCCACACTGCCGCGCCGACACCCGCCACCGAGCCGACGGACAGATCGATCTCGCCGAGCAGCAGCACGAAGACGATGCCGACGGCCATGATGCCGAGGCCGGAGGTGTAGACGCCGATGTTGGCGAGGCTGTCGGCGGACAGGAAGCTGCTGTTCTTGAGCTGGAAGATGACCGCGATGACGACCAGGCCGATGACGACCGGCAGCGAGCCCAGCTCACCGCCGCGCACCCGGCGCTTGAAGTCGTTGAGATAACCGGCGAAGCCCTGCTCACGGACGAGCAGCCGGGGGTCGACGGCGGCCGCCTGGACGGCTTCCGCTGCGGGGGCGTCCGTGGCCGGGGCGTCCGTGGTCTCCGCGTCCTCGCCCGCCGCGGGCTCCTTGGTGAGGTCGCTCATGCGCCGGCCTCCTTCTTCACCTGGTCCGTACGCGCCTTGCGGCGGGTGACGGCGTTGTCCGAGGCGCCGGTGATGGCGGCGATGATCTCTTCGTGGGAGGTGCCCTCGACGTCGAAGACACCGTTGTTGCGGCCCAGCCGCAGCACCGCGACCCGGTCCGCGACGGCCTGCACATCGGCCATGTTGTGGCTGATGAGGATGACGCCCAGGCCGCGCTCCCGCAGCCGCTCGACGAGGTCGAGGACCTGCGCGGTCTGCTCGACGCCGAGCGCGGCGGTGGGCTCGTCGAGGATGACGACCTTGGGCTCGCCGATCAGCGCACGGGCGATGGCCACGACCTGCCGCTGACCACCGGAGAGCGCCGCGACGGGGATACGGACGCTGGGGATGCGGATGGACAGGGTGTCCAGCAGCTCCTTGGCCCGCTTCTCCATGGCGATCTCGTCGAGGACGCCGACGGTGCGGGTCTCGTTGCCGAGGAAGAGGTTGGCGACGACATCGAGGTTGTCGCAGAGCGCGAGGTCCTGGTAGACGGTGGCGACGCCGAGTTCCTGGGCGTCGTGCGGCTTGTTGATGCGGACCGTCTCGCCCTGCCATTCGATGGCGCCGTCGTCGACCGGGTGGACGCCCGAGATGGTCTTGACCAGGGTGGACTTGCCGGCACCGTTGTCGCCGACCAGGGCGACCACCTCACCGGGGTGGATCTCCAGGGTGACGTCCGTGAGTGCCTGGACGGCGCCGAACCGCTTGGAGATTCCGCGCAACGCCAGCACGGGCGGAGCGGACACGTGAATCATCTCCTTCGCCGCCGTCACAACGGCGGGAATGGTGGTGCGTGGAGCGGGGGGCTCGCGAGGGACGGTCCGGCGCCCGGGGCGGGGTGGCACGGGGCGGGTGGGGACCGGTGGGGATGTGGGGCGGGGCCGCGGGACGGTGCCGCGCGGCCCCGCCCGGCCGGGGACCTGGGGCCGGGGGGCCAGGGGCGATGGGCCCTGGAACCGGGGAGCCGGGGAGCCGGCGCCGGAGGGCCCGGGGCCTTACTTGATGCCGGCCGCCTCGCAGGCCTTCTTGGCGTCGCCGGTGCAGATCTGGCTCGCCTTGTAGACCTTGTCCTTGAGGATCGTGGACGCGATGTTGTCCTTGGTCACGATCTGCGCGTCGTACAGCTTGGCCGGGATGTCCTTGACCTCGCCGCTGAGACTGTCGACCTTGGTGTCCGTCAGGGAGTCGATCTTCCCGCCCTTGAGCAGCTTGACGGCGATCTCGGCCGTGGAGTCGGCCTGCGGCTTGATCTGCTTGTAGATCGTGAACGCCTGCTCGCCCTTGAGGATGCGCTGCAGACCCGCCAGCTCGGCATCCTGGCCGCCGACCGGGACCTTGACGCCCTTCTGCTTGAGGGCGGTGATGATGCCGCCGGCCATGCCGTCGTTGCCGGAGTAGACGCCCTGGAAGCCGTCCTTGCCGAGCGAGTCGAGGGCGGCGCCCATCTTCTTGTTGGCCTCGTCCGGCGACCAGTCCGGGATGTCCTGCTCGTACGCGATCTTCTTGACCTGCTTGTCGAGGACGCTGTGGGCGCCCTTCTTGAAGAACGGCATGTTCGGGTCGGTCGGCGAACCGTTGATCATGACGACATTGCTGTCCTTGGCCTTGTCGCCGAGCGCCTTGACCAGCGCCTCGCCCTGGAGGCGGCCGATCTTCTCGTTGTCGTAGGACACGTAGGCGGAGATGTTGCCCTCGGCCAGCCGGTCGTACGCGACGACCTTGACGCCCTTCTTGGCGGCCTGGTTCACCCAGGACTTGGTCGCCTTGTAGTCGACCGCGTCCAGCACGATCACCTTCACGCCCTGGGTGATCAGCGCGTCGAACTGCTTCTTCTGGTTCTCGGTGTCCTGCGAGGCGTTGTTGTACCGCACCTTGCAGTCGCTGCAGAGCGCCCGGATCTTCGACTCGATGAGCGGGCGGTCGAAGGTCTCGTAGCGGGTGGTCTTGTTCTCCGGCAGCAACAGACCGATCGTCTTGTTGTCGCCGCCGCCCGCCTTGTCGCCGTCACCGGCCTTGCCGCAGGCGGCCACGGAGAGGGCCATCGAGACGGCGGCGGTGCCTATGACGACGCGACGCGTCCAAACGTTCATGGGGTTGCCTCCCTGACGAGGCCGCGTCGTGCGGCCGAGGTGGCTGGAAGTCAACTCGGCCGCCCGTCGACCGTCAAGGAGTAAATCCTTAACGAGATGACAACGGTGCCATGCGTTAGCTGCGTGAACTCATTGCATTCAGGCCAGGGCGGGAGCGTCCGCCGGCTGACCGCCGTCGAGCAGCGTCGAATCGCCCATCTCGCTCAGCACCAGCGCCAGCGCGCCGAGCACCTCCGCCCGGCCCCCGAGGGTGCCGGGGACGATGCCCAACTGCCGTGCCGCGCTGGGGATCGCGTACCGCGACACCGACTCACGGATCGGCGCGAGAACCAGCTCACCGGCCTCGGCGAGATCCCCGCCGAGCACCACCCGGCTGGGATTGAGCAGATTGCACAGATTCGCCACGCCACTGCCGATATAGCGCCCCACATCCGCAATGACCCGGCGGCAGCCCGGGTCGCCCTCACGGGCCAGCTGGACCACCCGGGCCATGGTCAGATCGGGCCCGTGGCTGGGCTGCAGCAGCGGGAGGACGTACCGGGCCGCGGTGAAGGTCTCCAGGCAGCCGCGGTTGCCGCAGCGGCACACCGGACCGGCCTCGTCCAGCGTGATGTGCCCGATCTCGCCCGCCGTGCCGCCCGGTCCGCGGTAGATCTGCCCGCTGATCACCAGCCCGGCGCCGACACCGCTGGCGACCTTGATGTACGCCAGGTCGGCGGCCCCGCGGCCACCGCCCCAGACCAGCTCGCCCAGCGCGCCGAGGTTGGCGTCGTTGTCGACGTGCACGGGCACCCCGAGGCGCCCGGACAGCTCCTGGCCGGGGTTCGTGCCCGTCCAGCCCGGCAGGATCGCCGTGGAGCCGAGCGTCCCGGATTCCACGTCGATGGGCCCCGGCACGCCCAGGCCGACGCCGACGACCTTGCCGGCGTCGATCCCGGTGGCCGCGATCAGCCGGTTGACCAGCTGTTCCGCCCGGTCGAAGCCCTCTGCGGCGGAGGCGTCCACATCGATCGGCTCGGCCTCCTCGGCGAGTACCTGGTGGGCGAGGTTGCCGACCGCCACCCGCAGATGGGAATGCCCGAAATCGACCCCCACGACGATGCCCGCGTCACCCGAGAGCGAGACGCTGCGCGCCCGGCGACCGCCCGCCGAGGTCGGCGTCACCTCAACGGTTCCGCCGTCCTTCAACTCGCGAACGATGTTGGAAACGGTGGCCGCGGACAGCCCCGTGCTCCGGGCGATCTCCGCCTGCGTGAGTGAGCCCGCCATACGCACCGCGCGTACGACCCGCTCCAGATTGGCCCGGTGCAGCGAGGACTGCGAGCCAGGAGTCTCCATCGACTCATCCACTCCCGTCTGGGGCCGCGGGCGCCTCCCAGCGGCAGCTGAGGAGGCTCCACGACCGCCCGCCGACCGCACCCACATCGTCGGGGGGCGGCCATCGATTCAACATGTGAACCCTAAGCAGAACGCCAGCCGGGAAGTCTCGTCAAGGCGTTGAGTCCGGCATGATCGGGAAGCGGCTGTTCCGGGCGGCGGCGGAGGCGGCTCTTCCGCCGGGGAGCCGCCTCGGGGCCGCTGGGGAGTCGCCGTGGAGCCGCCCCGAGGTGTACACGGCGGCACACGAAGGTGGCGCGAATCTTTCGGCGGGCGGACGGAGAGGGCGGGCGGCCAGGGGGAGCGGCCGGGCCGCACCGGATTCCCGGAACGCCCACCACCGTGGATCGCCTCCCGGCCCGCTCCCCTACTTCAGCGCGCCGGCGGTCAGACCGGCCACCACCTGCCGCTGGAACACGATGTACGCGCCGAGCACCGGCAGCATCGCGATCGTCAGCCCGGCGAACAGCCCGGACCAGTCCCCCTTGTAGCCCTGACTCACCGCCAGGGCCACCAGCCCCTGCGTCAGCATCTTGCGGTCCGGGTCACCGACATTGAGCACCGTCGGCAGCAGGTACTGGTTCCACTGCCCGAGGAAGTTGAAGATTCCGACGCTGATCAGGCCGGGCTTGGCCATCGGCAGCATCACCTGGAAGAAGGTGCGGGTGTGCGAGGCGCCGTCGATGAGCGCCGCCTCGGCCACCGACGTCGGCAGCGTTCTGAAGAATCCGCTGAGGAAGAAGACCGTGAACGGCAGCGAATAGGCGATATAGACCAGGATCAGCCCGTGGTAGGTGTCCAGCAGCGCCATGTTCTTCATGACGAAGAACAGCGGGACCAGCGCCAGGATGACCGGGAATCCCATGCCGCCCACGAACAGGAAGTACACGAAGCGGTTGCCCGGGAAGTCGAAGCGGGCCAGGACATACGCCGCCATCGCGCCCAGCAGCATCGTGCCGATCAGCGAACCACCCACCACGATCAGCGAGTTGAGGAAGTACTGGCCCATGTGCGCCTTGTCCCAGGCGCGTGACCAGTTGTCGAAGTGCAGGACCGACGGCAGCCCCCAGGGCGAGCCGAAGATCTCGGTGTCGTCCTTGAAGGAGCTGACCACCGCCCAGAGCAGCGGCAGGGTGACCAGCAGGCCCCAGATCACCAGCACACCGTGCGAGAAGACATGGAGGACCCTGCCCTCACCGCTTCCGCGGCCGGGGCCGGCGCCCTCCGTCCGCCGCGTTCCGCCCCGGGGGCCCGGCAGTCGCGAGGCGCCCGGAGGCGGGGCGTCCTCCTTCGTCACCCCCGGGAGGTCCGCGGGATCTGTCTGCGCACTCATCAGAACTCCAGTCGCTCGCGCCGCCCCAGCCGCATGACGACGGCCGAGAAGACGAGGGTCACGATCAGCAGGGAAACGCCGATGGCGGTCGCATATCCGGCCTGACCGTCACGGAAGGTCTTCTGGTACACGTACAGCGGAAGGACCTCGGTGGAATAGTCGGGACCGCCCGGACCGACGCTCATGATCTGCACGAAGGCGAATGCCGATACGTCCAGGGCGAGGATGCCCATATAGATCCAGCCGGTCTGGACGGTGTCCCACAGCAGCGGCAGGGTGATCCGGAAGAACGTGTTGAAGCGGTTCGCGCCGTCCAGCAGCGCGGCCTCGTAGAAATCCTTCGGAATGGAGCTCATTCCGGCGGAGAACAGCACGACATAGAAGCCGACATTCGCCCACACCATCGCGGCCATCACACACCACAGCGCGAGCTGCGGATCGCCCAGCCAGTCCGGCTGCACCTGGTCGAGCCCGATCGCGTCGAGGAAGGCGTTGAGCGCGCCGCTCTCCGGGTTGTAGGCGAACTGGAAGAGCAGCGCGACGATCGGGACCGACAGCACCTGCGGGAAGAAATAGAGGATTTTGTAGGTGCCCGAGCCGCGCACCCCGCCGATGACCGCCTTCCTCCGGCGACGGCCACCGACGTTGAGCATGAAGGCGAAGAAGAGCCCCAGCGACAGCGTCACCACCGGCAGGAGCAGCAACAGGGTGACGCTGTTGGCCACGGCGGACCAGAAGACCCCGTCCCGGAACAGGCGCGCATAGTTGTCGAAGCCGACCATCTTCAGGTCCGGACTCAGCCCGGTCCAGTCCGTGAAGGAGTAGTAGATGGCCTGCACGAAAGGCGAGATCACGAAGATCGCGTAAATCGCCAGCGGGAGGACCAGGAACCCCGCGATGAAACGGTACTTACCGTGTTTCATGACTACCGATCCCGTTCTCTGCCTGCGGGTGCCGCCGCCGGTGCGGCATCGAACTCCTCGGTCAGCGCTTGTACTTCTTCACGCTGGAGTCGTCGCGGGTGTCGTCCGCATACTTCTGGATCTTCTTGATGGCCTCGTCGGGAGTCAGCCGGCCGGCCATCATTTCGCCCAGCGCGCCGACCCCGATCCGCTCCTTCTGGAGCGCCACATACCAGTCCTGCAACCGCGGATTGACGATGTTCTCCCCGGCCTTCTGGAGCGCGGCCTGCGCCGAGGCCAGGCCCGGCGGGAGCTTCAGCCCCTCGGTGCCGCCGTTGAGCGAGGTGAGGGAGGAGACCTGCCGGATGAAATTCTGCGAGGACTTCTTGCTGAGCATGATGCGCAGCAATTCCATACCGCCCTCGGCGTTGCGGGCCTTCCGCGGCACGATGTACGGCTCGCCGCCCGAGGCCCAGATGGTGCCGTAGGGCATCTTGTCGGAGGACGACAGGCTGGACGGCGCGCCGACCGCGAGATCGAAGTGCGGGTTCTTCGCGATCTGCTTGGCCGACTCGTTCTCCACCCAGGAACCGTTCGGGATGAACAGCGCCTTGCCCTCGGCCCATGCCTTCTGCGACTGGAGGTGGTCGAGGCCGGGCGAGCCCTTGAGGACATAGCCCTTCTTGTAGAGCTCGTAGTAGGCGTCGAAGGCCGCCTTGACCGCCGGGTCCTTCCAGGCGTTCGGCTCCAGATTGTCAATCTTCCGCAGGACCTCCGCACCACCGATCTTGGCGATGAACGGGTAGAGGCTGAAGGGAAGGTAGTACGGGTACTTGCCCGGGTACGTCCAGCCCGCGACGCCCTTCTTCTTGGCCTTCGCGCAGAGGGCCAGCATGTCGTCCCAGGTCTCCGGGTATTCCGCGTCCAGCTTCTGCAGATTGCTCCGGGAGTACCAGACACCGTAGACCGTGTACGCGTAGTAGAGAATCCAGGTTTCCTCGCCGCCGAACTGGCCCATTTCGACGACGCCGGGGCGCAGGGTGTCCCGCACCTTCTTCTTCGGGTCGTCGACGGAGGGGGCGTCGAGCAGCGCGGTGAGGTCGGTCAGCTGGTCCTTGGCGACCAGGGTGCCGAAGTCCATCTGTTCCGCACCGGAGTTGTCGACCAGGTCCGGAGGGTTTCCGCCGTTGAAACGCGGCTGGAGCGTCGACTGGATCTTCTGCGTCGACGAGAGCTTCACCTTGCCGTCGGCCTTCGGGAAGGCCTTCAGGTATTCGCCCTGCGCGTCCTTGGCGTACTTGTCGCCGAATCCGCCGTCGAAGATGACGACATCGAGACCGGCCGACTCATTGACCGCGAGCGGATTCCGGTCCGACTTCTTTCCCTTTTCCACCTTGTTGTCGCTGTCGTCGCTGCCCCCGCTCGCGCACGCCGACAGCATTCCCATGGCCGGTACGGCGACGATCCCCAGGGCCGCGGCCCGCTTGACCAGATCGCGTCGGTTGAATGCAGAGGTGGATCCCATGCTCAAGTCCTCGCCTTCTTCAGGACTCAGGCGGTGTACCGGAGCCGCCCCGGCACCGCGGGTCAGATGAAGCTGAGTTGTACGGGATGTGCACCGGGCGAGCCAGAGAAGTGCGGGGCAGTCCTGCGCCCCGCCTTCCCCTGGATCCGCGGCCTCGGCCGTACGGCCGGTCGGACGCCGACAGGTATAGTCCACTTCCGGCCGCAGGGGAAGATCGGGTGCAGCGCGGGCGGCAGTCTTTCCCTAGTTGAGACCTCCCCGGTATGCGGGGATTCGTCCGGCCGCTCCCGGGCGGGCCGTCCGGGCGACACGACCGGCACACCGATCTCGGCGTCACCCTTGACACCAAAGTCCCCACGCACCTTACTTATCTCTGTTCATCTCGGCGCCATGTAACTGACAACGATGTCAATCTCGTTGAGAGGGCTTGCGTGCGGCTCAGACACCGGCACCGTCCATCGCGGGGGATCGCCCGCCCCGTCGCCCTCGCGGCGGCCGCTCTGCTCATCATCACCGCGCCCGGCCCGGCCCAGGCCGCGCCACCCCAACCGCCCGGGGCAAAAACGGAGTTCAGCTCCTCGTTCGAGTCCGGCCAACCGCGGCCGGACTGGACCGACACCGTCGACACCGGCCCCGACGGAAAACCCCGGACCTCCGGCGTCACCCCGGAGACCGGCCCGGCGGCACCCGGCATGACCACCGGGACCGGCACCGGCCCCGGCGACTCCCCCACGGCCAAGGCGCACGCCGGCTTCACCGGCGGGCACGCGCTGCGCTACGCCGGCACCCACACCGCCACCGGCCACGGCTACTCGTACAACAAGATCTTCGACGTCAATGTCCCGGTCACCGCGGCCACTTCGCTCTCGTACAAGATCTTCCCCGAGATGGCGAAGAGCGATCCGGACTACCCGGCGACCCATGCCGCCGTCGATCTGGCCTTCACCGACGGCACGTACCTCAGCGAGCTGTCCGCCGTCGACCAGCACGGCGCGCCGCTGACGCCCCGGGGCCAGGCCGCCGCCAGGACGCTCTACGTCAACCAGTGGAACCACCGGGAGGCGCGGATCGGCGCGATCGCCGCGGGCAAGACCGTCGACCGGATTCTGGTCGGCTATGACGCACCGTCGGCACCCCGGACCGCACCGGCCTTCCGCGGCTGGGTCGATGACCTCACCCTCGCGCCGAAGCCCCCGGACAAGCCGCTCGCCCATCTCTCCGACTACGCCGTCACCACCCGCGGCACGCTCTCCAGCGGCAGTTTCTCGCGCGGCAACACCTTCCCCGCCACCGCCGTCCCCAACGGTTTCAACTTCTGGACCCCGGTCACCAACGCGGGCTCCGCCGACTGGCTCTACGAGTACGCGCGGAAGAACAACGCCGACAACCTCCCCACCCTCCAGGCGTTCAGCGCCAGCCACGAGCCCAGCCCGTGGATGGGTGACCGGCAGACCTTCCAGGTCATGCCGTCCGTCGCGGCCGGTACCCCGGACGCCTCACGCACCGGCCGGGCGCTGCCGTTCCACCACGCCAACGAGACCGCGAAGCCGCACTACTACGGCGTGACCTTCGACAACGGCCTCAAGACGGAGATCACCCCCACCGATCACGCCGCGCTGATGCGCTTCACCTTCCCCGGCGACCGGGCGAGCCTGATCTTCGACAACGTCAACAACAAGGGCGGGCTGAGCCTGGACACCGGGCGGGGGACCGTCACCGGCTATTCGGACGTCAAGAGCGGACTGTCCGTCGGCGCCACCCGGCTGTTCGTCTACGGGGTCTTCGACGCGCCGGTCACCGGCGGCGGCAGGCTGGAGGGCGGGGGAGGCAAGGACGTCACCGGCTACCTCCGCTTCCGGCCCGGTGCGGACCGCACGGTGACCATGCGGATCGCGACCTCGCTGGTCGGCGTGGACCAGGCGAAGGCGAATCTGACCCGGGAGATCCCCGACGGCGCGACCTTCGCCGGCATCAGGGACCGGGCCCAGTCGCAGTGGGACGACCTGCTGGGCCGTATCGAGGTCGAAGGCGCGAGCCGCGATCAGCTCACCACCCTCTACTCCAGCCTCTACCGCCTCTATCTCTACCCCAACTCAGGCTTCGAGCAGATCGGTTCGCGCCGCCGCTACGCCAGCCCGTTCTCGCCGCAGACCGGCCAGGACACCCCGACGCACACCGGATCGAAGATCGTCGACGGTGAGGTGTATGTCAACAACGGCTTCTGGGACACCTACCGGACCACCTGGCCCGCCTATTCGCTGCTCACCCCGAAGCGCGCGGGGAAAATGGTCGACGGCTTCGTCCAGCAGTACAAGGACGGCGGCTGGATCTCCCGCTGGTCCTCGCCCGGTTATGCGGACCTGATGACCGGGACGAGTTCCGATGTGGCGTTCGCCGACGCCTACGCCAAGGGCGTGGAATTCGACGCGCAGGCGGCCTATGCCGCGGCCGTGAAGAACGCGACCGTTGCCCCACCGCACCCCGGAGTCGGCCGCAAGGGCATGACCACTTCCCCCTTCCTCGGCTATACGAGCACCGACACCCGCGAGGGCATGTCCTGGGCGCTGGAGGGATATCTCAACGACTTCGGTATCGCCCGTATGGGCAAGGCGCTGTACGAGAAAACCAAAAAGCCCCGCTACAAGGAGGAATCCGCCTATTTCCTGGGCCGCGCCCAGAACTACGTCAAGCTCTTCGACGACAAGGTCGGCTTCTTCCAGGGCAAGGACGCCGGGGGCACCTGGCGGCTGCCGCCCGGCATCTTCGACCCCCGTGTCTGGGGCCACGACTACACCGAGACCAACGCCTGGACGTACGCCTTCACCGCGCCCCAGGACACCCGGGGCCTGGCCAACCTCTACGGCGGCCGCGCGTCCCTGGCCAAGAAACTGGATACGTACTTCGCCACACCGGAGACCGCGTCCAAGGAATTCGCCGGCTCCTACGGCCAGGTGATCCATGAAATGACCGAGGCCCGCGACACCCGCATGGGCATGTACGGGCACAGCAATCAGCCCTCGCATCACATCGCCTATGTCTATGACGCGGCGGGGCAGCCCTGGAAGGCCCAGGCAAAGGTCCGGGAGGCGCTGTCCCGGCTCTACCTCGGCAGTGAGATCGGCCAGGGATATCCGGGCGACGAGGACAACGGCGAGATGTCCGCCTGGTACGTCTTCAGCGCGCTCGGCTGCTATCCGCTGGTGATGGGCCAGGGCGAATACGCGGTGGGCTCCCCCCTCTTCACCAAGGCCACCGTCCATCTGGAGAACGGACGCGATCTCGTCGTCAACGCCCCCCGCAACACCGCGCGCAACGTCTATGTCCAGGGCCTCCGGGTGAACGGCACACCGTGGAACTCCACCGCACTGCCGCACCGGCTCCTCGCCCGCGGCGGCACGCTGGACTTCACCATGGGCGACCGGCCGTCCGCGTGGGGCACCGGGCCGGACGACGCCCCGACCTCGATCACCCGCGACGACAAGGTCCCCACACCCCCGGCTGACGTCACCGACCCGGCCGACGGACCGCTCTTCGACAACACCTCCACCACGACGGCCGCACTCACCGGCACTCCCGTGGACCTCACCCGCCCCACACGGGTCAGCTCGTACACCCTCACCTCGGCGGACCGGACCGCGGCGCCGGGCGGCTGGACGCTGGAGGGCTCCGAGGACGGGAAGCGGTGGACGCGGCTGGACCACCGCGGCGGCGAGTCCTTCACCTGGGATCACCAGACCCGCGTCTTCGGTATCAGCCGGCCGGGCAGCTACCGGCACTACCGGCTGGTGCCCGACGGCACGGGCACCCTCGCCGAGATCGAGCTGCTCGGGTCGCCGTAGTCGTCAGGCAGCCGCCGCCCACCCGAATCGGATACGCGGACGGGCCGCACCCCCTCGGTCGAGGGAGTGCGGCCCGTCCTGCTGCCGCGGAGGACTTACTTGCGGATCAGCGAGCGCAGCACGTACTGCATGATGCCGCCGTTGCGGTAGTAGTCCGCCTCGCCGGGGGTGTCGATGCGGACGACCGCGTCGAACTCGACGCCGCTGTCCGTGCTCACCTTGACCGTGCGCGGCGTGGTGCCGTCGTTCAGCTCGGTCACACCGGTGACGGAGAAGGTCTCCTCGCCGGTCAGGCCCAGGGACTCGGCGGTCTGGCCCTCGGGGAACTGCAGCGGCAGAACGCCCATGCCGATGAGGTTCGAGCGGTGGATGCGCTCGTAGGACTCGGCGACGACGGCCTTGACGCCGAGCAGCGCGGTGCCCTTGGCCGCCCAGTCGCGGGACGAACCGGAGCCGTACTCCTTGCCGGCCAGGATGACCAGCGGGGTGCCGGCGGCCTGGTAGTTCTGCGACGCGTCGTAGATGAAGGAGACCGGAGCCGCGTCAGCAGTCGCAGCCTGGGTGAAGTCGCGGGTGTAGCCGCCCTCGGTGCCCGGCGCGATCTGGTTGCGCAGGCGGATGTTGGCGAAGGTGCCGCGGATCATGACCTCGTGGTTACCACGGCGCGAGCCGTAGGAGTTGAAGTCACGACGCTCGACGCCGTGCTCGGTGAGGTACTGACCGGCCGGGGTGTCGGCCTTGATCGCACCGGCCGGGGAGATGTGGTCGGTGGTGACGGAGTCACCCAGCTTGGCCAGCACGCGCGCACCGGCGATGTCCTGGACCGGCGACGGCTCCATCGCCATGCCCTCGAAGTACGGGGGCTTGCGCACGTAGGTGGACTGCGGGTCCCACTCGAAGGTGTTGCCGGTGGGGATCGACAGCGCCTGCCACTGGGCGTCGCCCGCGAAGACGTCCTGGTAGGACTTGTTGAACATGTCCTCGCCGATGGCGTTGGCCACGACGTCGTTGACCTCGGCCTCGGACGGCCAGATGTCCTTGAGGTAGACCGGGTTGCCCTCGGTGTCGGTGCCGAGCGCGTCCTTGGTGATGTCCACCTTCATCGAACCGGCGAGGGCGTACGCGACGACCAGCGGCGGGGATGCCAGGTAGTTCATCTTGACGTCGGGGTTGATCCGGCCCTCGAAGTTGCGGTTACCGGAGAGCACCGAGGTCACGGCCAGGTCGTGGTCGTTGACGGCCTTGGAGACCTCCTCCGGCAGCGGGCCGGAGTTGCCGATGCAGGTGGTGCAGCCGTAGCCGACGAGGTTGAAGCCGACCTTGTCGAGGTACGGGGTCAGCCCGGCCTTGTCGAAGTAGTCGGTGACGACCTTCGAGCCCGGGGCGAGGGTGGTCTTGACCCACGGCTTGCGGGTCAGGCCCTTCTCCACGGCCTTCTTCGCGACCAGCGCGGCGGCGACCATGACGTACGGGTTCGAGGTGTTGGTGCAGGAGGTGATGGCCGCGACCGTCACCGCACCGTGGTCGATCTCGTAGGTCGAGCCGTCGGGGGCGGTGACCGTGGTCGGGCGGCTGGGTACACCGTTGGTGGCGGCCGGGGCGTCGGAGGCCGGGAAGGACTCCTCGCCCGCCTCGTCCGCGTCGGAGACGTAGTTGAGGACATCGCGCTCGAACTGCGTGGCGGCCTCGGCCAGGACGATGCGGTCCTGCGGACGCTTCGGGCCGGCGATCGACGGGACGACCGTCGACAGGTCCAGCTCCAGCTTCTCGGAGAAGTCGGGCTCGGCGGCCGGGTCGAGCCAGAGGCCCTGCTCCTTGGCGTACGCCTCGACCAGCGCGACCTGCTGGTCACTGCGGCCGGTGAGGCGCAGGTAGTTCAGGGTCTCGTCGTCGATCGGGAAGATCGCGGCGGTGGAGCCGAACTCCGGCGACATGTTGCCGATGGTGGCGCGGTTGGCGAGCGAGGTGGCGGCCACGCCCTCGCCGTAGAACTCGACGAACTTGCCGACGACACCGTGCTTGCGCAGCATCTCGGTGATGGTGAGCACCAGGTCGGTCGCGGTGGTGCCCGGCTTCAGCTCACCGGTCAGCTTGAAGCCGACGACGCGCGGGATGAGCATGGAGACCGGCTGGCCCAGCATCGCGGCCTCGGCCTCGATGCCGCCGACGCCCCAGCCCAGCACACCGAGGCCGTTGACCATGGTGGTGTGCGAGTCGGTGCCGACGAGGGTGTCGGGGTAGGCCTGGCCGTTGCGGACCATGACCGTGCGCGCCAGGTGCTCGATGTTGACCTGGTGGACGATGCCGGTGCCCGGCGGGACGACCTTGAACTCGTCGAAGGCGGTCTGGCCCCAGCGCAGGAACTGGTAGCGCTCCTTGTTGCGGCCGTACTCCAGCTCGACGTTCTGGCCGAAGGCGTCCTTCGTGCCGAACTTGTCGGCGATGACGGAGTGGTCGATGACCAGCTCGGCCGGCGCCAGCGGGTTGATCTTCGCCGGGTCGCCGCCCAGCTCCTTCACGGCCTCACGCATGGTCGCGAGGTCCACGACACACGGCACACCGGTGAAGTCCTGCATGATCACGCGGGCCGGCGTGAACTGGATCTCCTGGCTGGGCTGGGCCTGGGAGTCCCAGCCGCCGAGCGCCCGGATGTGGTCGGCGGTGATGTTCGCGCCGTCCTCGGTGCGGAGCAGATTCTCCAGCAGCACCTTCAGGCTGTAGGGAAGACGCGCGGCGCCTTCGACCTTGTCCAGCCGGAAGATCTCGTACGACTCGTCGCCCACCTGCAGCGTGCTGCGGGCGTCGAAGCTGTTCGCCGACACGACAGTCTCCTTCATGCATGAATTCGCGCGTACCACCGCAATGCTGCCGTCACCGTCCTTGCCCCATCCGCTAAGGTGAGCCTAAGTTAGGTACGCCTTACTGGCGCGGCCGCGGTACGCCTCTCGGCAGATATCTCGATGTCGAGATAACTCTAATACATCGACGCGTCCTGGTCATGCCCTGCCCGGGGTGATCTCTCGCAGCGGAGGCTGAGCGTTCTCAGCGAAGACCGGTGACCGCTGGGCTTTCTCAGCGAGGGCTGCGTGGCTGCCTGAGGAGGCCGTGCGGGAATCCCGTTCCCGGCGACGTCGATCCGGACTCCTTCGACGAGAGCGAGAGCCGCTCCGCCTGCCCGGTACCGTGGCTTCGCATGACCGACTCCGAGATCGACATCACCGCGGGCCTGGTCCACGACCTGCTGCAGGAGCAGCACCCGGACCTTGCGGAGCTAGCCCTCCGCGAAGTGGCGGGCGGATGGGACAACCAGCAGTGGCGCCTTGGGGACGAGCTGGCCGTGCGCATGCCGCGCACGGAACGCGCCCCGGATCTCCAGCGCAAGGAGTGCCGATGGCTGCCCTTCCTGGCCCCGCGCCTGCCGCTCCCGATTCCGGAGCCTGTGCGGACCGGTGAACCGTCCGCGCGCTTCCCCAGGCCCTGGACCATCATGACGTGGGTTCCTGGCGAGCCACTGGACCACACCTCGATCAGCCGCGGCGACCACGCGGCCGACACGCTGGCGGGCTTCCTCAGGGCGCTGCATAGGGAGGCGCCCGCCGAGGCGCCGACCAGTCCGGACCGCGGCGCTCACCCCGAGAAGTACACGGACGGTTTCGACCACTTCTTTCAAGCCGTTGCCCCCGGCAGCATTGCCGACGAGGTCCGGGCCGTCTGGGATGACGCCGTCGCGGCCCCGGAGTGGGAGGGCCCGCAGGTATGGGTGCACGGTGACCTTCATCCCGCAAATGTCGTCGTCTCGGACGGGACGCTCTCGGGCGTGATCGACTTCGGTGACATGTTCGCCGGCGACCCGGCGTGGGACCTCGCGGCCGCCTGGGTGGTCCTTCCCGCGGGCGCCGCCTCCCGGTTCTTCGACGCGTACGCGCATGCGGACGAGGCGACGATCCGGCGCGCCCGCGGGTTGGCTGCTCTGAAAAGCCTGTTCCTCATGCTGATGGGCCGGAACGGAGATCGGGGCCTTCCTGGTGGCAAGCCGGCATGGGGGCCTGCAGGCCGGGCAGCGCTCGATCGTGTTCTGAGATGCGGTTTGACGTAGCCACGGGGCGGAGGAGCGTCAGCGGGCCCCGACTCCCAGGGAGCAGATTTCGCGCAGCCGCACGCGGCGCAAACGGAGCGACCGGGGCCATCCCGGGCCCGGGATGAACTCTCCATGACCTCTCGGCGGCGGATCTGCGCGTCGCCGTCGTGCTCCCCGCCGCCGCCCGGGAAAGTAACGGTCAGGCCCCCATGTCACATCCCGCCGGGCTCAGCCGTCGTACGTGTGCAAGCACCGACCGGCATAAGGAGATCATCATGAGCGCTCGTTTGGACGTCTTCAGCAGCCCGACCGTTGGCAAGGTCTTCAAGCACATCATCGCGGCAGGCAAGGCCCTCGAGGACTCGACGCTGCCGGCCACGACACAGGAGCTGGTGAAGCTCCGCGCCAGCCAGATCAACGGATGCGGCTTCTGCACCGATATGCACAGCAAGGACGCCGCCGCTGCCGGTGAGACCTCGGTACGTCTCAACCTGGTCGCGGCATGGCGGGAGGCCACGGTCTTCACCGAGGCCGAGCGGGCCGCACTGGAGCTGGCGGAGCAGGGCACCCGTATCGCGGATGCGGCCGGCGGGGTCACGGACGAGGCCTGGGCGAACGCCGCCAAGCACTACGACGAGGAGCAGCTGGCCGCCCTGGTCTGCGGGATCGCCCTGATCAACGCCTTCAACCGGGCGAACGTCATGATCCAGCAGCCTGCGGGCGACTATCGGCCGGGGCAGTTCGCGTAGCCGGGGGTCCGGCGGGAGGTCCTTACGGGAGGTCCCGGCGGGAGTGCCTGGCCGGGACCGTCCGGCCGGGACCGTCGCCGGGGCCGTTGGTGCCCGGCGACGGTCCCGGCGGGGCGCAGCATGCACGCACCGGGTCCCCTCGCGGGTCCGGTGCGTCGCTGTGACCGGTCGGACGTGGGGGGGGCGCCCGGCCGGTCACGCTTGTCGGCGTACGCCGCTCTCCTCCCCCTCCTTCTCCCTCCTCCTCTCCCCCCTCTCTCCTCCCTCTCCTCTCCCTGCCCTCCCCAATGGCGTGCTCGGTCACATGCCTTCTATGGACGGCCTGTTGGACAATGAGCCGCGCCTTCGGGAATTCCGCACGCGGCGCTGGCTGCGGCTCCTAGGCTGACGCCGTGACGGCCACTCCGGAACCTGTGCGCCCCTGTCCGTCCTCGCCCACCGCCGGCGGCCCCCGTGCTGCCGACCCGGCGCCGGCCGACCGACCGCCTCCCTTCCCGCCCCTCTGGCGCGACCGGCGGTTCGTCCTGCTGTCCTCCGCCCGCACCATCTCGGTCCTCGGGAACGGCTTCGCCCGGGTGGCGCTGTCCTTCGCGGTTCTGGCGCTGCCGGGGGCGGGCCCAGGGCAGCTGTCACTGGTACTGGCATGTCAGGCGGTGCCGCAGCTGCTGTTCGTCCTCGCCGGCGGGGTAATCGCGGACCGGATGTCGCGCTCCCGGCTGATGATCGTCAGCGATCTCGTCGGCGCCGCCGCGTACGCCGCTCTCGCCGCGATGGTGCTGACCGGGCATGCCCCTCTGTTGGCGCTCTGCGCACTGGCGGCGCTGGCGGGCACGGCCACCGCACTGTTCGCGCCCGCGATGGACGGTGTCATTCCGCTGCTCGTACCCGCCGAGCGGCTGCAACGGGCGAACGGGCTGCTGCGGGTCGGCATGAACAGCTCGATGCTGCTCGGGCTCGCGCTGTCCGGTGTGGCGGTCGCCGTCGTCGGCGCGGGCTGGGCGCTGGCGCTCAATGCCGCGTCGTTCGTGGTGAGCGCGCTGCTGATCCGGGGCCTCCGGCTGCCCGCGCGGGCCCGTACGGGGTCGTCGGGGTGGGCCGATCTGCGGGATGGCTGGCGGGAGTTCGCCGGGCGGCAGTGGCTGTGGGTGGTCGTCGCGCAGTACTCGGTCGTCGTCGCCGCCCTCAATGCCAATGCCGGTGTGCTCGGGCCGCTGGTGGCCGAACACGAGTTGGGCGGGGCACGGTCCTGGTCGCTGATCGTCGCCGCACAGGCGCTGGGCACCATTACGGGCGCCGGGCTGGCCGCCCGCATCCGGGTGCGCCGGCCGGTGTTGATCGCCGTACTGGCCACCTTCCCGCTGGCGCTCCCGATCGCGCTGCTCGCCGTGCGGGCGCCGGTGCCGTGGATCGCGCTCACCATGTTCGGCTCGGGCATCGCCGCCGACATCTTCGGGGTGCTGTGGGCGACCACCCTCCAGCGGGAGGTCCCGGAGGCGGCGCTGTCCCGCGTCAGCTCGTACGACTGGTTCGGGTCACTGGCCTTCGCGCCGCTCGGGCTGCTGATCGCCGGTCCGGTCGCGGCACGGATCGGCATCGGTCACGCGCTCGCCGGCTGCGCCGCCCTGATCGTCGTCGCCTCGGCCGCCGCCCTGCTCTCCCCTCAGGTACGCGGCGTCCGCACACCGGGTCCGTCGTCAACGGACGGGGAGGGGCAGTGAGGAGGGGCAATGCCGGCGAGCCCCCACACTGCGACACGCCCCACCGGCCGCTCCCTACCGTCCTCCTCCGCCCTACCGCCCCGCGAGCCCCAGCCGCACCACCGTCACGATCTCCTCGTCGGAGAGCCCCAGATGGCGAGCCTCGGCGATCAGTCGCTCGGCGGTTTCGCCGAGGCGGGCGCGGGCGGGGGCGGCGTTGCCGATGACCACCGCGCCGCGGCCGCGGCGGAGTTCGATCAGGCCCTCGTCCTTGAGGCGCTGGTAGCCGCGCAGCACGGTGTGGACGTTCACGCCGAGGGACGCGGCGAGTTCGCGGGCGGCCGGCAGCCGCTCCCCGGTGGGCACCGTGCCGTCGGCGATGGCGCCGCGGACCGAGGCCGCGATCTGGTCACCGAGTGGAACGGACGACCCGGGGTCGACCTGGAAGAGCACCTCAGTCTCCTTGCTGCGCCCGCGCGCGGTCCGTATACGTGTTGAGCAGTGCGGCAGCCGTCGCGGCATCGTCGACCGTCACCGCGAATTCCCTGCCGTCGGTCAGCCGTACCACGATGCCGTCGCCCGAGCGCAGCACGAGGCCGCTGGCGCCGGACCGGATGCGGTAGCCCCAGCCGCCGAACTCGGCGAAGCAGGCGATCCGTCGGCTGCCGGCCTCGGCGATGCGGTCCAGCGGGATGCGCCGCAGACGGAGGCGGCCGGGCAGCAGCGTCGGAGCCAGGGCCAGTCCGCGGCGGTCCACGGTGACCCGTACCGAGGCCAGCGGCAGCACCGCGGCGCCGCCGAGCAGTAGTCCGGCGGCGGAGAACCAGTCGGCGAGCAGGCCCACGACGAGCCCGGCGGCGAGCAGCAGCACACCCAGCGCAACCAGGGGGGTGGAGCTGATGGTGCGTGACCAGCCCGCGGTCGTACCGTCGGGGAGGTCCAGCCGGGGTGTGGCACCGGGGGCCCGCCGGGGCCGCGCGGGCACCGACCCGGCGAGCAGCCGCCCGAGCGCACCGGCGAGCAGCGCCACACCGAGGTCCACGGCCATCTGCCACCGCGACGTCCGGACCGCCGAGGCATCAGCGACACCGGCGTTGGCGAGCAGTGTCATGCAGAGCGCGTAACCGAGCGCGGCGGCGGTGGCGTAGCAGCCGGCGATCAGCCACGGCACGTCGGGGGCGGACACCCGCAGCTGGACGAGCAGGCCGAAGACGCAGCCGAGAACGAGGAGTACGGCGAGGGAGCCGACCAGAAACCCCTGGACGGAGGAGTAGTCGTTGACACCCCCGCCACCGCCGAAGTGACTGGCCAGCGGGTCGGGCAGCCGGTCGGCCACCCCCACGTAGACACCTGCGAACGCCGCGATCGCGACCAGAAACGGGATGACGGCGACCCAGGTCCGCGCAGTGACGGTCAAGGGCGCGGCGGAGCGTATGACACTCTTCATGACCACCTCTCAATTGTTCGCATAGTAATAGAACTATTCGGCGCGCCGCAATTGCGTACCCATCTCATATCTGAGATACGGTCACCCCATGGCAGACGACTACCTCGTACGTATCGGCAAGCTCATCCGGGACGCCCGGCAGCATCGTGGCTGGACACAGACGCAGCTTGCGGAGGCTCTGGGCACCAGCCAGAGTGCGGTCAACCGCATCGAACGCGGGAATCAGAACATCAGTCTTGAGATGATCGCCCGTATCGGCGAGGCCCTCGACAGCGAAATCGTCTCGCTCGGCTACGCCGGGCCGATGCATCTGCGGGTGGTCGGCGGACGCCGGCTGTCCGGCAGCATCGACGTGAAGACGAGCAAGAACGCCTGTGTCGCGCTGCTCTGCGCGACGCTGCTCAACGCCGGCCGCACAACTCTGCGCCGGGTGGCCCGGATCGAGGAGGTCTACCGCATCCTCGAAGTGCTCGGCAGCATCGGCGTACGGACCCGGTGGATCAACGACGGCAACGACCTGGAGATCGTCCCGCCCGCCGAACTCGACCTCGCCTCGATGGACACCGAGGCGGCCCGACGCACCCGCAGCGTCATCATGTTCCTCGGCCCGCTCCTGCACCGGATGGACCACTTCAAGCTGCCGTACGCGGGCGGTTGCGACCTCGGCACCCGGACCGTGACCCCGCACATGACGGCGCTGCGCCACTTCGGCCTGGAGATCACCGCGACCGACGGCACCTACATCGCCGAGGTGGACCGCAGCGTCGCCCCCAAGCGCGCGATCGTGCTGACCGAGCGCGGCGACACCGTCACCGAGAACGCGCTGCTCGCCGCCGCCCGGCACGACGGCGTCACGGTCATCCGGAACGCCTCCTCCAACTACATGGTCCAGGACCTCTGCTTCTTCCTGGAGGAGCTGGGCGTCCGGGTCGACGGCATCGGCACCACCACGCTCACCGTGCACGGCGCCGCGCACATCGAACGTGATGTGGACTTCGCTCCGTCGGAGGACCCGGTCGAGGCAATGAGCCTGCTGGCGGCGGCGGTTGTCACCGAGTCCGAGCTGACGATCCGCCGGGTCCCGGTCGAGTTCCTGGAGATCGAACTGGCCGTCCTGGAGGAGATGGGCCTCGACCACGAACGCAGCACGGAGTACGCGGCGGACAACGGCCGCACCCGGCTCATCGATCTGACGGTCCGCCCCTCCAAGCTCCAGGCCCCGATCGACAAGATCCACCCGATGCCCTTCCCGGGCCTCAACATCGACAACGTACCCTTCTTCGCGGCCATCGCGGCCAGCGCCCAGGGACAGACCCTCATCCACGACTGGGTCTACGACAACCGCGCCATCTACCTCACGGACCTCAACCGCCTCGGCGCACAGGTCAAACTCCTCGACCCGCACCGCGTCCTGGTCGACGGCACCACCCGCTGGCGCTCCGCGGAAATGATGTGCCCCCCGGCCCTCCGCCCCGCCGTCGTCGTCCTCCTGGCCATGATGGCCGCAGAGGGCACCTCCGTACTCCGCAACGTCTACGTCATCAACCGCGGTTACGAGGACCTGGCGGAACGGCTCAACTCGATCGGCGCACAGATCGAGATCTTCCGGGACATCTGAGGGGCGGGTGCCACCGCACCCTTTCTGACCTGCGTAAGTACGGGCCAGGAGGGGGTGCGGCGGTTTCTCTTGGACTTCTACGGGACTTTTCGCTACTGACCCGGACGCCGAGGGCTGTGGGCAACCACCTGGCCGGCACCACGAGGTGACCAATGCCCACCGCGTGCTGACCTCCGAGGGCAAGGCCTCGGACGGGTTCCGCTGGACGTCTCCGGGCACGGGCGCAGCGGCACGGCGGAGGTAGTGTTCGCGCACCTCGCGGCGCGTGAGCCCTTCACCGAGCGCGGGCTGCGCACCGAACTCCTGTGACGCCTCCGTGAGTTGAAGGGCGTCGACCAGCAAGATGACAGATCCTCGATCGCCCTCACCGCCTCGTCCGCGCCCCACATCGAAGGAGCGAACCGACCCGGAAAGCAGGAAAGCCCCGCACCATAAGGTGCGGGGCTTTCCCACAATGATTGTTCGGCGGCGTCCTACTCTCCCACAGGGTCCCCCCTGCAGTACCATCGGC